>NZ_JAPMOU010000008.1 GCF_028858535.1 Spartinivicinus poritis | reverse complement strand
CTTTAGCATGCTTACAACACTTGTGGGCGACTCGAAGCTCTGCGAGTGCTGTTGGTGATAGTTCAAATCCTCTCATATACAGTGGATTATACACATGATGCTGTATTATTGAACCTAGAAATGATTCGCGACTGGTATATGTTGGGTCACATTGCCTTAGCTCGCCAAGGGATAGACAGCGAAGCTACCTTTAAGGCAGCCATGGAAAAAATCGAGAAGAAGCGAGCGTATAACCCTGGTAAGACTGAAGCAGAACGGACACGCCACAAACTCGAAATAAAGCAACTGTACGATGCTTATAACCACCTTGTCGGACGCCCCATTGATACAGACCCAACAGCCCGAAGTAGCCGTATTCTTCGCACAATAAGAAAGATTCAGTATGCCCGGAACATGAACCAAGTGGGCTTTGCGCAGCTTATGGAAATGGGGCCAGCCTTAAGTCACGTTGGTTGGCTACAATTTATGAGGCACGTTCCAGAGCTACGCAAAATGATTAAACGCATGGAGAATGGCAATTATAAAGATGACCTGCTGGAAGAGCTTTCAGACGCTATGGGCGGCTGGGCTAATGGTCGGCTTATGCATCAAGTGACTAATCAAATAGACGACTTTGGCGCAACGTTTAACGGCCATACAAATAAGTGGGATAAAATAGAACGCGGCTTGGACCACATGGGCAAATTTACAGCGAATATGTCGGGTTTCCATTCAATTAACCATATGCTCCAAAACTTAACTATGAAAGGTATGGCTCAGCGCTTCCTTGATTACAGCCAGAAAAATAAAGCTGTACTTAAGCCTGAAAGATTACGAGAGCTTGGTATTGATGATGCTCTACTGGAAAGAATTAAAAATGAATACCGGCACGTTGAGCATAAGAACGGCAAGTTAACCAAAATGAATTTCGACAGGTGGGACCCTGACGTTTACGCTAAATTTTCTTATGCAATAGGCTTGTGGGGCAGACGGATAATTCAGGAACAGGACTTTGGTGATGGTGTTTCCTACCTGATGAGCAAGGAGCTTGGAAAAACCTTAATCCAATTCCGCACCTTTGCTATCACTGCTTACTCAAAACAGTTGTTGCATGGCTTAAAGCATAGGGACCTACAAACTGCTTCTCTGTTCCTACATTCAACTTTCTTTGCTGGTCTTGTCTACGTCGGTCAAACCCATTTACAAGCCACAGGAAGACACGACAGACGGGATTTTCTACGTAAACGGCTAGAGCCTGAAGCTATCGCTAAGGCTGCTTTTCAGCGCTCGGCGTATGCCTCAATATTCCCCATGTTTGCCGATAGTGCCGCTGAGATGGTGACAGGCGAACCTTTCTTTAATTCACGTATGTCAGAGCTAGCAACCAATGTGTGGACTGGTAACGCGTCGTACGACTGGATAGAAAAAGCTTCTTCAGGCGTGTCAGGTTTAGCTCAAGCAGCTTTAAGTAATAATTATGATTTTTCGCAAAGGGATTGGAATAATTTATATCGCACGTTACCTTTTCAAAACATGTTAGGCATACAACAATTTCTACATAATCTAGGTGGAAACCTACCCAAATATTCGGAGGACAGATATTAATTAATGGCATTATCATACAAAGATTATATTGCCGATGGACAAACGAAAGACTTTGCTATTCCTTTTAAATTTCTCAATCAATACTGCGGACAGTTTTATAGGTGTTGTATGTTAGTGTTTACGGGGGGAGTGCTCTACTCTCATATACTTTATTGCAAGATAGCCTGAGGCTTAACATGCAATAAACTCCTCCTTCCTATGGTACATGGCCTGTAGAGCAATGTTTTATAATTCAAAAACTGTCTACAGTATTGTCAATAAGAGCCACATTAAAGTTTTTATTGCTGGTAAAGAGTCCAGTTGCTTAATAAATAATAATGTTGCTTCTTTATCTTCACCACCAGCAGCTAATGTTGTGGTCCGTGTTAAACGTGAGACCCCATTGCATGAGCGCGCCGTTGATTTTGATGATGGCGCTATTTTATCTGAGGCAGTCTTGGACATGGCTAATGAGCAGCTCTTTTATGTCGCGCAAGAAGTACTCGATTATTCCGAGGGCTTACTGAAGATGAAAGAGGATGGTCATTTTAACGCTTTGAATAGGCGTATTCGTCAAGTTTCGAACCCTGTTGAAGAAAATGACGCTGTTAATTTAAGTTACATGCGCTCGCAATATATTCCTGCTGCGCGCGCAGAGGCGGACCGTGCAAAGAATGAAAGAGAAACGACAGAACGGATTAGGGCGTCAACTAATCAACTAAAAATTGACACAGAGCAAACATTAAGTGAAGCTAGAACTTTTACTACTTCAATTAAAGGTGATACTGAGGTAATAAGAGGGAAAGCTGAGCAACACATGGTGACTGCCAATGCGCACAAAGAGAAAGCTATTGCAGAAGCAAATAAGGCAACGACGGAGGCTAATCGCGCACATGGAGAAGCCAACCGAGCAAAAGGCTATGTTGAGAAATATAAGCCAGAAGTAAAAGGCGCTTGGACTTTTGATGATTATGTTCAGTGGCCCACCCTTGGCTATGGAAAAGGCCACGGCTCAATTTATAACGACGGCCTATACCATAAGTGCCTTATGATTCACGGAAATGATTCTAAGGTGGCTGGAGAATTTCGTGTAGGCATGTGGAATCATGTCTCGGTCTACGGCAGTTTATATATCACAGGTGAGTTATACGTTAAAGATAAGCCTGCTTATCACCGAGGGAATATCCATATAAGCACTAGCAATCCTTCAGGTGGTGCTGATGGTC
Organism: Spartinivicinus poritis; assembly: GCF_028858535.1. NCBI lineage: Bacteria > Pseudomonadati > Pseudomonadota > Gammaproteobacteria > Oceanospirillales > Zooshikellaceae > Spartinivicinus > Spartinivicinus poritis. The sequence continues at coordinate 167,735 of NZ_JAPMOU010000008.1, read as the reverse complement.
AAATATGGTTTAAATACAGCTAGCCTCTAATAATTTAATTATTATTATGCATTTTATATTAAGGAATGCTCTGTATGGAAAGTTATCATACGTATGAACGCCGTTATTCTCTGCGAAAAAGAATAATATGGTATGGGAAATTATTAGACCTAGAACAAGAAACAAAACTTTCTTATTTTAATACTGTTAATGTATCAATTGGAGGTGTGCTTATTCATACACAAGCAGTGTTAGAGCCGGGCTTTACGCTTCAATTGATATTATTTGCTTTTGATATTGTGAAACCTAAAGAGCGTACAATAAAATCAAAGACTAAAGTCATTCATATAAATAAAATAAATATGCAACAAACCGAGCGGAACAATGTTTTTCGAGAAGGCAAACAAGTCTATCAAATAGGCTTAATGTATCAAGACATTTTGCCTGACGATACTGAATTTCTTACAGACTTAATACTAAACTATGGATATTAAGGAGTTAAAATAATAAGGGCTACACGTTAAGTTGTGCTCTTTCTTCCTTATGTCAGAAACTTATTTAAATATTAACAATAATTGGCGCTCTCTGTCCCAAGCTTATGTCAATGTACAAGGGTCCTGGCGTGAAGCTGATGTTTACGTCAATGTAAACGGGACCTGGAAATTAGTTTCATTAAAGCGTGTCTCATGGGCTGGAGGCGTCAACTTTGATTTGTTCGGACACATTCTCCCCCACGTTGGTGGTGCCAGTAACATTGAAATCACTTTAACAGGTACTTTTAAAGCCTCTTCTACGAATAGCGCGGCGCTATCTTTAGGTACTCACTTTGCCGGAAGAAAGGTAAAAATAATTAATAATGCACTTATCCTTGGTAAAGAAGGTGCCGGAGGGCCTGGCGGTAACGGTGTGAAAAATCCTAACGGCGCTGGCTGGGCCTCAAATGGACACGGAGGAGGCGTTGGTGGTACAGCTTTATGGATTAACCCAGGCCACGGCTGCAAACGCTTAGAATTCTACAACACATCCGGTGGACGTATTTATGCTGGTGGAGGTGGTGGAGGCGGTGGTGGTGGAGCATGGAGCCAAAGACGTAACGACGGCGACCGTCATCAGTTTACAGGCTCAGGCGGTCACGGCGGTAGAGGCGCTGGCTCAAGTGGATATGCGACAGGAGGCGCCGAGGGTAGTGGTAGAGAGACTGCCCGAGGTGGTACAGGCGGCCATGGCGGTAACTACGGTACAACAGGTGCTGGAGGTGGCCGTGGATTCAGTATTATGCAGTTTCCCAAGTTAGGCTCGGGTGGCGCTGGAGGCACAGCCGGTATTGCTATTCACAATGTAGGGTCCATTGCACTAACAGGCTACAGAGATACAAGTTACATAATAGGAAGGAGAATTTAACAAAGTAAAACATGAAATTTAAGATAATTAATTACCACAGAAATACAGGCTCACTTGATATTGAGTTGGAAAATGGATTTAAAATAAATATCGGTCTTGATTCTCTAATTGATAAAGATAACCCGACAGAACAAGAGTTAATAAAAGCAATATCTCGGTCCCTGCCCGAAGATTCCTACTTTAACCGCAATATTCCAGAAGCCCCTGTAATAAGCACTATGCTTAATAAACTGTATACCCCAGTCGTGACAGAGGACCGCTCAGAGATAAGCACATGGGACATTATACGCGGTCACAGGAATAACTTATTGCGTGCTACAGACTGGACACAAATGCGCGATAATCAACTGTCTGAGGAGCTGAGAAAGGCTTGGTCCACATACAGACAGAAACTAAGAGATATACCACAAATTAACAATGAGCCACAGGAAGTAACATGGCCAATACCACCAGATACAGAAGGATTTGATATTGCTAGATTGGTTTAAAACCTCCCTTCCTACAATTGTAATAATGCTTACCCTTGCCTTTGGTAGCTACGTTGTTCTAATTGAGCAAAGGCTGAGTACGCTAGAGGCAAATTACAAACAATTAGAAACATTAACTGAGGTTGTAAAAGACTTAAATAAGTTGATGCATAAAACAGACAAAAGAATAAGTATTTTGGAAGCAACGCTTATAGGAAGTAATGAGGGATTATAAAAAAGAATATAAAGAATATCATAGTAAGCCTGAGCAAAAAAAGAGACGCGCAATGCGTAATGCCGCAAGACGCTTAATGATTAAAAAAGGTCTTGCTAAGAAAGGTGATGGTAAAGACGTAGACCACAAAGACAGAAACCCTTTAAATAACAGCATTAAAAATTTACGAACAACAAACCAAAAGAAAAACAGAGGATGGAGAAAACATGATAAGTAGCTTTATTTTACGCTTTCTTGCAACAAAACTGGTTAAGAAAATTGTATTGACCTTGTTAAAAGAGATGGCTAAAAGGACTGACAATAAAATAGATGATGCAATCGTTGCCATTGTTGAAAAGGAGGCTTTAAATGACTGAGGACTTCACCATGACACTTGCTGAGCATGAGGAATTATTTAGACAAATTAATCATCCATATAAGTTAATTGAGCATGAAAATGGTTATTTTACGATGGCTTATGCAACTGCTGTTGGTAAAGATTCAGCCTTAGAATTTCGTCCTGATGGCTCTTTAATTACATAGGAGATTTCTTGACAAAAACCCTTGACCAGATTTTATCACAACTACACTCAGAGTTAGCGCAACATCTTCTCGATAAATTAACGACCGAAAAAGAAGGCGAAGCACCAAGCGCCTCCGAACTAAATGTCATTCGACAATTTCTAAAAGACAATCACATTAGTGATATTCCCCGCCCCGATAGTCCGTTAGCCGAACTTGAAAATAAACTGAATGAAGTAGACCCATTCGACCCGGACGACATTCGTTATACCCACTAAATAAGCAAAGGGGGCTGCTCTAAGCCCTCCTTGTTCCCGCCTATATTAACCCACCAGGAATAAATGAACCAAAGAGAAAAAGAACTAGAACACCAGTTAAAGACAGAGTTTGTATTCTTCTTAACTGTTATATGGAAATATCTACGTCTACCGCCTCCAACTGAGTTGCAAAAGGACATAGCCCTTTATTTGCAGGAGGGACCCAAACGAAAAATAATTATGGGGTTCCGGGGCGTAGCTAAGAGTTGGATTACATCGGCTTATGTACTCTGGCGTTTGTATAAAAATCCCCAAGTTAAAGTACTGGTCGTATCCGCAAGCAAGGAACGGGCTGACAGCTTCTCTACGTTCACTAAGAGGCTAATTGATGAAATACCTTTCCTAAATCATTTAAAGCCCAGGAGAGACCAGAGAGACAGTAAGATTGCCTTTGATGTAGGTCCAGCAGCAGCTGACCACAGCCCCTCAGTTAAATCTGTTGGAATTACCGGGCAACTGACAGGCTCACGTGCTGACATTATTGTGGCTGACGATATTGAGGTCTTAAACAACAGTGCAACGCAAACAGCCAGGGACAAATTAGCAGAACTGGTCAAAGAATTTGATGCTATTTTAAAGCCCTTAGCAAGCTCTGAAATTACTTTTCTTGGGACACCTCAAACGGAAATGTCCCTGTATAATAAGCTGGTTAAAGAAAGGGGCTATAAAGTCCGTATTTGGACAGCGCTTTATCCTAACCCTGATGAAATAGAAAAATGGAAGGGTAATTTATCCTCGCTTATTTACGACAAAGTTATTCGCAACGCTTCCCTAGCAGGTACTACAACAGAGCCTTCCCGGTTTCCTGATTCAGATTTAGCTGAACGGCGACTGTCGTATGGTAAAGCAGGCTTTGCCCTGCAATTTATGCTGGACACAAGCTTAAGTGATGCGGATAAGTACCCGCTTAAGTTAGCTGATTTAATGGTGATGTCCCTCGACTTAAAACGGGCTCCTATCGATTTAGCTTGGTGTAACTCAGCTGATAAAGTATTAGAAGTGCCAACCCTAGGGTTAACTGGCGACCGCTTTTATTCGCCTATGTGGACTGATAAAGAGCTAGCAGAGTACACAGGCTCAGTTATGTTTATTGACCCATCAGGCCGGGGAGCCGATGAAACAAGCTATGCTGTGGCCAAGTTCCTTCACGGCTATCAGTTTCTAATAGACGTTGGCGGTTACCGCGATGGGTATACGCCTACCACATTACAAGAGCTGGCGAATACTGCCCAGCAGCATAAAGTGAACATGGTGCAAGTGGAAGATAACTTCGGTGATGGCATGTTCATTGAGTTATTTAAACCCATACTGAGGAAGGTTCATAGTTGCCAAGTTGAGGGTAAAAGGGCTAAGGGCCAAAAAGAAAAGCGTATTATTGATTCTCTTGAGCCTGTCATGAGCCAACACAGGCTAATAGTCGACACAAGAATTATAGAAAAAGATTACAAGGAATGTGAGGGTGATTTTAGCTACTCCCTCTTCTACCAAATGTCCCGCATAACACACGACAGAGGCGCCCTAAAGCACGATGACAGGCTCGAAGCTGTCGCGGGGGCTGTTGCGTATTGGGTAGAGCAGATGGCGCTTGATGGAGCTGTGGAGGCTGAGAGGCATAGGGCTGAAGCGCTGGAAGCTGAGTTTGAAAAGTTTGCTGAAGATTGCCTAGGGTTTAAGTCAAAGCTTAGTTCTTGGGTCAAATGATAAGTTAACTGCTAGCCTTGAAAATATGTTAAATAAACTCTTGATACCCAAGGTTAGAGCATTATGAGTCTTAAAATTATTTTATATGCCTTGATTACTTCAATGGCACTTAGCACTAACGCAGATATTAAGTTTGTAATTGAAGAGCTTGAGGCAGGCAAAGAGGGTAGTGTCCTTACAATAAAGCCTAGCCAAGTAACAAGTGCCACACTTTCAACAGATGAAAATGACAGACCTCAATTAAATGTCAAATTCGACTTAAATGCTTCACTAGAGTTAGGAAAATTTACTGAGAAACACCTTAAAAAGCGTGTTAGCGCTTATATTGACAACACCTTAGTTTCAACAGCAACGATACAGGCTGTTTTAGGTCCAGATTCAGTGGCAAGAGCATTAATGCATCAGCCAATTATATTAGTAGTAGGAGGTGTTCAGCGTTGTCATTATCCAAGCTCAGATGATTTAATCTCTCAAATGAGATTTGGAGGTTTTAAAGAAGAAGATGCCATGCGATTTTTAAAGCACCTAGGAGGTAAAAAATAACTTCCGTTTACGGCTGGCTTGCGTCATGTGGGACCGCTGTTAAATTTAGATGCGCTGCTGAAGCGGACCCAGCGGGAATTAAGTCAAGTGTAATGTGTATGAATGGTTCCTCACAGATAAAGACGGCGATACAAGCTGCAGCCATTGGGTTTTAGTTTTGGGGGAGCTTTAGGCTCCCTTTAGGCAGTTGCTGCTTGTTTTTTCTTTTTCTTCTCGAATAGGCTATCCCAAGCTGTGAATTCTGTTATGTTTGCCATTTGTTCTAAGATGATGTTGCTTTCGTGAGTTTTCAGTCTTTTGGACCAGAATTCTAACCTATCTTCCTTTGTACAACCTCCATCATCTTTTCCTGCTTCTTCCCACTCAATTATTGCTTTTTTCTTTTTGGGGTAGAGGGATATCAATTCGTTAAGGTGTGTGTCATAACCTGAGTATCCAAATATAATTATGGTTTTATTTTTTCCTATTAGGTGCTTCAATACTGACCAGTATTTTTTTAGTAAAGGGGAATTTTCAATAATAAATTTTTTATGTTCAACACTGGTTAGTACGATATGTTTACCTTTCGTTTTACCATCAACCTCATCAATGTCTCCAGTTGTATTGTTGTATAACTTTGTTACTGTATCGCGTAATTTTACAATCCCATGAGAATTGTTTACAAAATAAGGAGAACCATGCAAATGTAAGTACTTCGGTTGAGTTTCTATTTTCCAGTTGAATTCTTTAGACTTGTAAACCATATAGCTATTTCTTGAGTTTATGGGGCCAAACAAAAACCCATCTGCAATACTTTGGTCTGTACGGTACTTATTTTTTAAAATACCTTTATATAATAAATTGTCATAATTTAAAGTAGCAATATGGGATGTTGTCCTCATTATGTAGCTGTATAAATGTTTAATAAAATTCTCAATGACAGTATATGGAACTAAATTATGAAAATAACAAGATACTTCGTAAACATAATCATTCAAAATTGTATCTAGCTCTTTTAGTTCGCTTTTTTCTTGAGGTATATTCAGTAGCCTACAAGCCCTATAGGAAAATAAAGGTAACTGTAGTTGCCCTAACATCTCCTCATTATCAGGTAGTGTATTGGAAATAAATTTTCTTATTAAGTCTATTTTAGGGTGGATATTATTAACTGAATCTAAAGCGCTTTTAAGCGTATATTTTGAGGGAGCAATAGCCATCCCCAGTCCATTACCAACAATAACAACACTTCCCATTACACTATCCTTGTGACAGAAATAAGACAGTATATAAACGTAAGTACCATTATGGTAAAGTTAAGTTTTTATGGCAAAGCTGTTGCAATGTGTAAATAATAAGCTTTTTGTTCAGAAAGTAGGCGCGGAAATTAAAAAGGCCAATCGCTGAAGCCCTTGGTATCCGGGGGCTTGAGTTACCCCGGAACTTAGAAGAGATTCCTCCCTGGGTTGAAATATGAGATTTAACCTTAAGATACCTATAGATACTTAAAGATTACCTTAAGGATGCCTAAGCTAACTTTAAGACTCCTATGAATATAGATGACTTAAAGCTCACCTTAGCTAAACCTTAATACACCTTTAGCTTTGTTCTTCATTGTTGTTTATTTCCCAATTAATAAGAAAAATAATAACCTACTAAGACACAATATCTGTAAGCTACTTAAGACCAAGGCTAAGCTTTACCTTGGTCACCTTTTAGCTGACTTTTAACTCTCCTTTAGTCATCTTTAAGTAAACCTCCAAGCCCAGCTTCTCCTTTTGTTGTCCATATAATACAGCCGTGGTCATGCCCTCTCTTCATATGCCGTGTAAGCTGCTTTATACTTATCCTGGTATGTTTAGCTTAAAGTGTCTTACTAGAAGCTCTGAGGGCGTCTAGTGATGTGCTTCTGTTGTTGTGTTATCAAGATTAAATACGGCGGATGTCGTTAGAGAGGCTTAGAGGCTCTGTAAGCTTGCTTTAGGTCAACCTATCCATTCTATTGGTGTGGGCTAAAAGCTGCTTGTACGACTTCTCAGGGGGGTATGCACGACACGTTGGACGTAGAGGGAGACTTAAGGTAGACTTTGGGTTTTTTGGGGTGGGCGCCTTGTAGGAGTTAGTGGTTTGTTAAGGTTGAAAGATATTGCACACATGCGTAAAGCTTTAGGCAAATATGATTTGACCTTATTTCAGCTTGAGATTCTTCTAGCTGTTGAGCTACACGAAGGCGATACAATTACAGACATCATGGGGAGAGGGTTGCTCGATGGAAATGCGTTTGACTCTATCGTAACCAAAGCCCTGCAACGCTTAGCTGAAGGCATCTCAGGAAAGCCTGGACGTGATTTAATTAAGAAGCAAATAAGCCCTCACAACGCGAACGCTCGTATCTTATTTCTTACTGATAAAGGTCACGCTTTGTTATCTGAAGTAAAAACTGAGTTAAACATAAAATAATTTTTACCAAAAAATCTGTGTTCTCTTTTTGAATAATGAGCGCCACCAGTTTCCCCCGTAGCCCTCTCTATTTCAGCTTAATTTCCTACATTTAGTCACACTACTTAGTCACATGTATAGCTACAAGCCTTGATTTATAAGTAGGAGCAAGAAACTAATAGTTTTAACTATCTGTTATTTATATTTATTAGGCTTCATCTCTTTTATTTCTTTCTCTATGTTCTTTATATCCTGTTTTTATTATTGACAAATTAAACGGAATGAGGTAGCTTATTAAGCATCCCAAGGATACTTAAACAACGACAGATTACTTCCTATACCTCTTAGGGGCAAAGTGAAAGAGGCTAAAATAAACCCCATTTAATCTGTTGATAGCTATTTATTACCACTTAAGGTTCTCTTTTAGCTTTACCAAAAAGACATCCTAGGGATTCATATTAATTAAACTAAAAAAGCGCCGCCATCATTCTACAGCACGCCACTGTAAGTAAGTTCTTTAACAATATGGATTAGAAATAGACGGATTTAGTAAAAGTAATATTTTACCTCCCTCTATTTCGCAGTAAGTACGCTTTAAGTAGGTCATTAGTCACTAGTGGCCTATCTAAAGTCTACTTAAAGAAAATAAATAAAAATTAAATAAATAAAAAGGAGACCACAGCAATGGACCTATCATTAAATAATTACACCTCAGAAATACAGGCTGGCCCTACGTGTATTTTATGCAACCAAAGAGCATACAGCTTACACCTAGTTACCGCAGAGAGTAGTAAGGGAGCAAGCTTTATTTGTGGTCTTCTGTGTCAGTCTTGTCATAACCAAGTACTACATAATAAAGAGCAAGGAGAGCAATTAAATGACTAATTACATAGCAGGCTGGAATGTTCCCGGCTATTTGCCTGAAGTTGAACCGGCCACATTTAGCACTCATAGCGAAGCCTTAGATTATATAAAAGACGAGATTAAACAGCACATAGACCTACTCATAGACTCAGGCCAGAGGGAGCAGATAGCACCCAACTTAAAAGCTTTATACTGTCTTGAAAACTGCCCAAAGGAAGGTAAGCCTGTTGCTGTCTTCTTCGCTGATTATGTTTACTGGATTCAACCACAATAAAAAATAATTATTAATTAAAAGGATATTTAATCATGGCAACAATCACTTTCTACTCACTCTACGACTACAACTGTGGTGAACTCCTAGCTAAAACTTTTGACCTTGACAACTATGAAGCATACGAGGAATTAGTCAGCGATATACACGCATGGCTACAGGAATTAACCAAACAAATTAATGACGGAGTTCTTCGTGAAGAGTGGATAGTCGCTGATTATGAGGATATACCCGATAAATATGTAGGAGAGCATAGCCTTGACTCGGAATATTTTACTTACGTTTCTGTCCTTAACGAGCTTAGCGAGTGGTACACGAATGACGCTGAGAACATACTGCAAGCCTGGATTGACTACGGCTACCCATTAGACGCAGAGCAGATAAAAGACGCCTACGTTGGCCACTATGATACACATCGCGCCTTTGGCCAGGAATATTTAGCAGAGCTTGAAGGCTTGTCTAACATTCCTGAACGCTTGCGCTATTACATTGATTGGGAACGAATGGCAGAAGATGCCTTAATAAATGATTTTTGGGAAACAAAAGGCTATACCTTCTTTCGAGTATAAAACGTGAAGATAGCTAGTAGATAAGTTAAAGCGAGTAAATAATAATAAATACACTAATTGTTCTACAATAGTGAAGCATTTCACCTGCCACAACTCTTCTTAATCCTTTATACAGTACATGTCGAGTATCTGTCATAGGAACAGATGCCTTTCTGGAACTTTTCTTTACAAAAGTGTGGTTTAAATCACTGTACATGTATACAATAAGACATTTGTGTTACAAGCGTACCGTAATACAGCCAGCTTACGCACCTTGAGAAGTAACTGTAAGCTTACTCCAGAATTCGATTCACTGCTAAAGGAGAAATAATGGATAAAAACTCACTAGGTGAAAGAATGAATTTAAGTGAATTAATTTACGCAGAACACACCGACCTTGTATTTAATGCCTTATTAAGCGAGGAGGAATGTCAAAGCGAGTACCAAAGCGTTAAACATTGGTGGTCCATCAGTCCCCAATTAGGCCATGAATTAGCAAGTAAATCAATAGCGGGTATTTACATACTTGAGCATACTTATGGAACTTGGCTTGGTCTGACTGAGGAAACACGAGACGTAGAGCGTGCAGTGAAGCGTCTGTTTATTTAACCACCTATAGTTTAATTGCACTACATTACATTTTGAACTTATGTTCTGTTGTTACGTAGTGCTTTTTTATGTAACATATTCGGAGGGAATAATAAATGATTACAAATCATACATAACTGAGCATATAGACGAGACACCCACAATGTATAATAGAGGAAAGCTTTTAAAGCTACAGAACCTAGTAGTAACGTTGCATAAAGAAGATTTAGGAATGTCACTAGTTCAGTTTGCAGCCTTACTAACTATTGCAAGAGAAGAAGGACAAGGTATTACTGAAGTTAAAGACCGCTTAGGCTTACCTAAAGCAACCGGCACAAGAACTATTACAGCTCTAACAGAGCGCGCTGGGCCAGGAAAAGAAGGCTACGGGCTTGTTGATGTCCGCTTTGACCCAATGGATGCTAGAAGAAAAGGTTTATATTTAAATGATGCAGGCAAGGAGTTTGTCGCTAAATATGTAAATATGCTGTAAATATTTTTTTTCACTATTTCATTCGAGGTTAGCGCGCCTGCATAACCTCACCCTTTCTTTTCCTATTTTTTTCTTTTTCACCCTCCTTTTCTTCTCCAAATAAATAAACACCTATCATCAAAAGGATTACCTATGGCTATTCGTAAACGTGGCCAAAGGTGGCAAGTTGACGTATATATAAATAAAAAAAGAGTACGTAAAAACTGTGCTACTAAGGCAAAAGCTCAGGCACGAGAGGCTGAATTATTAGCAGTCAAAGCAGGCAACGAAGAAAACCCGCAAGCTCCCCAGCAATACAAAAAGCTAACCTTAAGCGAGCTTTTAGAGTTGACCACAGCACGCTATTGGACCGGTACAAAAAGCGAGGTGGTACAATATAAGACAGGAATGCAGATAATAAAATGGCTTGGTCCGTCCACATTAGCAGCTGATATTAATCTTAATACAATTGATGCCTTTATTAGCTCTTGTAAGGCTGAAGGCAATGCGCCAGCAACAATAAATAGAAAAATAGCTGTCTTACAAAAAATGCTGCGTTATGCACACGAGCGCGGTTATATTTCCTCAATGCCACGCTTTGAACGGATGAAGACAAGGCAAGGCCGTATCCGTTACCTATCATATGAGGAAGAAGACAAAATATTATCTCTGGCTACTCAGGACGTAGCCGACTTTATTTTATTAGCAATTGAAACAGGTGGCCGACGTTCAGAAATATTTAAATTAAAGCCGCAAGATATTCTCGACGATAAAATAATATTTAGCGATACAAAGAACGGCAAAACTCGCTCGGTCCCATTAACAAGGAAGGCTAAAGCTGTCTTACAACGTCGTTTAGAAACTGGCGGTAACTTGTGGCCTACCCAATGGACAACTGACAGCGTTACTCAGGCGTGGGCGAAGCTACGTAAACAAATGGACTTAGAGCATGACTCAGACTTTGTATTCCACTGTACTCGCCACACATGCGCCACCCGATTACTCAGGGCTAGAGCCAGCTTGAGAGAGGTCCAGCACTGGCTAGGGCATTCAAACATTACACAAACGGCTATCTATGCGCATCTTGAAGAAGACGCTTATAGCTAGCAGCCTTGCAGAGCGCTTAGATGACAGGAGAAAACAGCCTTGACCCAAATCTTGCGCTCTTTGCTTGGTCTATATATCATAGATATCAAAGATATCTCATATATCAGAAGGAGCTTATCACATGCCTAACATACTTATTCGTGACGTTGACGAGAAGCTAGATAAGGCTTTACGCGTTAGCGCAGCCCACCACAACAGAACACGCGAGGCAGAGATAAAAGCAATACTGGAGGACGCTGTTACACAGAAGCCTAGAAAACGAGAGTTAGCTGATGTCTTACAAGAGCTGGCTTGTCTTGATGATACCTACGACATTGATGAGCTTTTTGGACGCTCAGAAAGCCCAGCCAGGGACACCGATTAAGGAGAAGCCGTGTATTTACTCGATACTAATGTCATTACTCAGCTTATGCGTTTAACGCCTAACCCTGGTGTATCCGCATTTTTCAAGCAAGCAAAGACATCAAAGCAGCCACTTTACTTGTCTGTTCTGACGATAGGCGAAATTGAAAAAGGAATCGCCAAGCTTATCAAGAGTAACGACAGCAAGCAGGCAGAGCACCTAAAGCATAAGCTTCAAGTAATTACCCAAGAATACGAAAGCTTTATTATTCCTATTGATACTGATGTCAGTACCGTTTGGGGCACAATTTTAGCGAATACAGATGACACAAATGCCATAGATAAGCTTATAGCAGCAACAGCAGCTGTATATGGCCTAACTGTGGTTACGCGTAATATTAAGCATATACAGCCAACTGGTGTCACTTGCCTTAATCCGTTTACCTACGATTGAATTAAAATATCCCTCACGCAACTAAAGTCTATCAGCTGCATACTTTCATTCAGTAATTTTAAGCTAAAGCCTGAGCCGTAAACGCCGTGTGTCATGTCGCCTTGTGAATGGCCTAGTAGAGCCTTAATGTGCTCGTTAGGTACACGGCTCTCGACAGCTAAATCACGGAAAGTATGCCTAAAGCTGTGTAATACTTTATTATCTGCAAAACCTAGCTTGCGCTTGAGACCAGTAAACCAGGCAGTTAATGGTCTTCCAAAAATGCCATCTGTTGAATTGACATCAAACAGTTTTACCTGCCCTTCCCTGCTTTCAATGTATTGTAAAAAGCCAAGCGATATAATATCAGTATGGAGAGGTATTAAGCGTTCTGAGTATTCGTTTTTTAAATGATGGTCTCCTCTGTTGTGTATATCAAGGTAATAAATTTTTTCCTTACATTTAACATCTTCAGTATCAAGCTGAGCGATTTCTTCACGCCGCGCTCCTGTATACAACAAAAGAACCGTCATCCAAAAACGCCAACTTCTTTTAGACTCTCTTTCTTGAATTACACCATTAGCAAAAATTGTGTGCAGCTCATCAGGAGAAAATGAATCACGTTTTACAGGCCTGGTCTTTTTACCTTTTGGCGTTAACTTATCAAGAGGATTGGTATTAATATAGCCCTGCGTTTCAAGCCAGCCAAAAAAAGTTTTTATCCTTGAAAAATGAAGTTTCACTGTCAAGGCTGCTAAAGGAGGAGCCCCCTCTTCTCTTATCTTTCGCCAGTCAGTAGAAGCGTCTTTCCCCACATAGCGCCCATTAGGGTATTCAAACAGGCACTGCAAAAAGTTAGTGGCATCCTGCTTGCCAATAATATTGACTGGGCGGTCTTTCATAATATCTATAAGAATACGAAAGGAGGACATATAACAAGCTTTTGATTTACCACTCCACTCTGTACGTTCTTTTTCTTTTACGAAAAGCATATAAGCAGCAGCAAGCATAATACTTGGCTGTGCCGTTTCCTGTACTTTCGTCTCTGAAACAGCTTCAGGTATAGCAATAGGCTTGTGTAGCTGTACTATGCCTGTAGTAACAAATTCAGCTAAGGCTGCGTCAAGAGCTTTATATACTGCAATACGCTGATTATCTGACGTATAGCCGCGCATTTCATATATAGAGGTATCAATAATGCCAAGAAGTGATGCCGCTCTTGAACGGGCTAAGCGCTTTGAGCGCGTCTGTAGTGAGAAAGTATACTCAGTTTTTTGGAACACTGAACGTAGGTCGGTAGGAATAACCTTACGGAAATGATAAACCCTACCTCTTAGTGCAATATTTTTCATCCGTTCCTCTTTATACAACAGGTCATTAATAAATCAGATTTAACGGACGTATACGAGAAATTTTTGTAGCAAAAAAGCTGTCAATTTTGTAGCAAAATCCTAGACCACCACATTTTCACTTGACGTCAACTAGGGAAAAACCCCCGCTGACAGCACCCTTCCCTGCTAGTATATGCAAACATAAGACACAAATAAGAGGAGTTTCCGCAAATCGCCAAAATATAGGTGGACATGCTTACTCCTTTTTTTTATTTCTTACCTGCAATTCCAATCAATGTTATAAAACAGCCCTGATAGCAACGAGATAAAAATGAGTGCCTTATATCAGGTAAACAATTATTAGAGGTGCCCTAAAGGGATACACTATGTCACAACATCGCCGACATCAAGAAATCGTAAAATGGGTGATTCAACATGGCTATGCCAATATTGATGATCTCGCCCAACACTTTAGTGTTACCCCACAAACTATTCGAAGAGACCTCAATAGTCTGGCCAACAACGGTGAAATTGTTCGTTACCATGGCGGTGCCGTATCACAAACAAGCACTCAAAATACGGCTTATCATGCTCGCCAAATTATGCAGTTAAACGAAAAAAAGCGAATAGCTAAACAATTAGTAACTTATATCCCTAATCATGCTTCGCTTTTTATTAACATTGGCACCACAACCGAAACCATTGCCAAAGCCCTACTAAAACACCATGGGCTAAAAATTATCACTAATAACATCCATGTGGCCAGTCTGTTTTGTAATAAAACTGACTTTGAAGTCATTTTAGCGGGTGGCCAGCTCAGACAACCTGATGGTGGCATTGTAGGACAAGCAACTGTTGAATTTATACAACAGTTTAAGGTTGACTTCGGTATTATAGGCATAAGTGGTATTGATGCTGATGGTGCATTACTCGATTTTGATTATCAAGAAGTCAAAGTCTCTCAAGCCATTATCAATAACTCACGAGCTGTTTTTTTAGCTGCAGATCAATCCAAATTTGGTCGCAATGCGGTGGTTCGCTTAGGCCATGTAACCCAAGTCAGTAAAGTATTTACTGACTACTGCCCCTTTCCTAAATTAAAACAACGATTAGCTGACTGCAAAGTCGAGCTCATTGAGTGCTAAACCTTTCCTACTATTTCTTTTTAATAGCCACTTTTCTTACTTGTATCTATCAATATGCACACGTTACACTTGGGAAAATGTTCTTTTTCGAAAATAATGTTCGAGACCTGACATTCAAGGCTAACTAGCAAGGCTCAAAAAAGTCATTTTTAGCACACACCTTTAGGCTTTAACCTCAAAAGGATACAAGTAATTTATGGATGCATCAGTCGGTATTACCCCAGCTACCCCTTTAGATCTGATTATTATTGGCGGTGGTATCAATGGTGCAGGCATTGCTGCTGATGCAGCGGGGCGTGGATTAAAAGTACTTATTTGCGAACAGCAGGATTTTGCATCAGCCACGTCATCAGCCAGCAGCAAACTGATTCACGGAGGTTTACGCTACTTGGAGCATTATGAATTTAGGTTAGTGAAAGAAGCATTACAAGAGCGAGAAGTGTTATTAAAAATAGCTCCCCATTTGGTTAAACCTATGCGCTTCGTGTTACCACATCAACCCCATCTACGCCCAGCATGGATGATTCGTACAGGTTTATTTTTATATGACCATTTAGGTAAGCGGGAATCATTAGAAGCCTCTCGTGGGGTCCGTTTTGCTGAAGACTCTGCATTAGACGAAAAAATTAAACAAGGCTTTGAGTATGCTGACTGCTGGGTAGATGATGCTAGGCTGGTCATTACCAATATTCAGTCAGCCTTTCAAGGTGGCGCCGATATTCGAAATCGAACATCTTTTGTTGAGGCATTTCGTGAGAATACCCACTGGAAGGTGGTGTTGCGAGACGAACAAACTCAACAACTTACAACCCATTATTGTAAAGGTATTGTGAATGCTGCCGGTCCCTGGGTTGCTAATATTCTACAACAGCATATTCACACCCAATCCCCCTATAAAATTCGTTTAATCAAAGGTAGTCATATTGTCGTACCTAAACTGCATGATGGTAACGAGGCTTATATTCTACAAAACAACGATCAACGGATTGTTTTTGTTATTCCCTATTTAAATGATTTTTCATTAATTGGTACTACTGATGTTGAATATCAAGGAGACCCCAGACGAGTAAAAATCTCAGCTACAGAAATTGACTATCTTATCAATATCACCAATAACCACTTTAAGCAGCATATTAGCGAAGCAGATATAGTTTACAGTTATGCAGGTGTACGCCCCCTTTGTGATGATGAGTCAAGTGACCCTTCCGCTATTACCCGTGATTATACCTTAACGATTGATCACCAAGAGGGACATTCTCCATTACTATCAGTATTTGGCGGAAAAATAACGACTTACCGTAAACTGGCGGAAGCCGCGATGGAAAAACTCACCCCTTACTTTGCCAATATGGAAAAACCCTGGACTCAACATACCCCACTTCCAGGTGGGGATTTAAGTGAAGGGGTAGCAGGTTTACAGCAGCGATTTGAACAAGAATTTCCTTGGCTAGAGCCTAAAATAATAGACCGCTATGTACACAGCTATGGTAGCTGTTGTTCTCAATTTCTTGAAGGAATCAAAGGCCCTGAAATGATGGGACCTTATTTTGGTGCTGGTTTATATGGGTGCGAAGTGGATTACTTGGTTAAACATGAATGGGTCAATCAGGCTGATGACATCCTATGGCGGCGAACAAAAGTCGGCTTACTGATAAACCGCAAACAGTATAATCATCTAACTTATTACTTAGAGAAAAAACATAATTTAGTTTCATAAAGCAGTAAACTTATAAATAGGAAAAACCTAATACAAACAACATATAAAATTCTATTGTCGCTTCTCGCCTACCCACACTAAAATAAAAAATATTGATTTTTTAGCGAAGGTTAGGCATGAAGCTCATTAATATTTTAACATTTGTAGCGTCTTTCTTACTTCCGTCACTATTCTTTCAGTCTATCGTTGCTGACACAAATAACCGCATGCTGAAATATGGCATCACCCCTGACTCTTACCCTCCTTATTTATTTAATAAACAAGACCAATTAGACAATTATGAAGGGATTATTACTGACACACTAAAGATAATTGCAAGCCAGCTTGGCTATGAAGTCAAAACGGTGCTGCTGCCTCAAAACCGTTTAAAAAGGCAGCTGTATAGTGGTAAAATTGATGTGCTCCCCTTCGCTATTGAATGGATAGATCAACGAGATAAAGTTGAGTACAGTGATACTATCATGCGGGTAAAAGACGTTGTCTGGTCTCTTAAATCAGCTCCAGTTAAATACAGCAAACCTGAAGACTTATTTGGAAAAAATGTGGTGACTCATATTGGTTATCACTATCCTACCTTACAGCCTTATTTTGACAGCCAACAAATTATAAAAAAAGAAACCAACACCAACCTCAATGTTTTAAAGCTCATTACAAAAAAACGAACGTCCACTGGCATTGTTGCTCAATTAACTGGTCAATGGTTAGCTCTACAAAATAACTGGACCGCAGACTTGTATTTTTCTGAGCAAGAGGTTAACGGTTTTGACTATCGTTTTCTATTTGGAAAAAAGTGGAAAAGTCTGATCCCCAAGTTCAATAAACAATTAAATAAGATAAAAACCAATGGTACTTTAACTACCATAATCAATAAGTATACCCAACAAAAGAAAGTAGCCAATTTTACTTTTTAACGAGGGAGTGGTTAAAAAGCACACCTCCCCAAGGCCGCCGAATTGATCGGCGGTTTTTTATTTTACTTTTAAATGGCTTTTCTTACCCCATACTTTAACAGTATAAACTATCAGAGATTAAGACAACATACGATTCACTATGCCTAAACCTGGATACCCCACTAAACACTCCCCACTATCTCACCAGCAGCGTGCCCATTTATTTATTCAGTTAAGTCGGTTAGAACAGTCGGGATTATCAATGGAGCACGCTATCAACCTACTCACCCAAGGTGATGACCAAATAGCTAAACGAGCAAAACTTGTTTTGAGGGATATAAAACGTGGTCAGCCGTTATCCACAGCAGGAAAACGTGCAGGACTCTTAACAGACCGGGATGCTTATCTAATATCAGTGGCAGAAGCTGGTGGCGTTCATACCGCAATATTTCGTCAATTAGCTGAAATATACCAAACCAGTGCTTCTCAACTTAAGCAAATCAAAAGCCGTTTAGTATTTCCTATCGTTATCTTAATTTGTGCTGTATTTATTCGACAGTTTCCAGCTTTATTTCAAGGCAATATAACACTGTTTGCCTATATCGCCGGTAATTTGTTCTTACTTGGTCAACTGGGAGCCATTGCTTACATTGGTTGGCGACTACCCTATTGGATTCGTCATGGCTTTTTAGGGGCACTGAAAGGCAGTTGGGATAAATTGACAATCCACTTCCCTTATTTTGGCAGCTGGTATGTACGCATACAAACCCGAGACTTTATCCAAGCACTAGGATTATTACTGCAAGCAGGGCTACCCATTATGGAAGCCGTACCTAAAGCCTATCGTTTTATAGAAAATCAGCTGCTACGCCAACAGTTTGAAGAAATTGAGCAATCACTACAAGCAGGCGATAATTTCACGCAAGCATTCTCAAGCTTAGAAAACACAGCACCCACCATTGCGCAATTAATCTCAACGGGGGAACACGCAGGAGACTTAAGTGGAATGCTGTTGCGTTGCGCCAAAATGGAAACTGAGCAAATTAACTTGTATACCAGCATGGTAACCGAGTGGGTACCTCGCCTGGTTTATGTATTAATTGCCGTATGGATGGCTTATAGCATTATCAAAGGTGGACCACCAATGACTACTGTGGCTTAGTGGTCCATGCTCAAAATAAGGTAACACCTTCTTCTCCATTTATTCTCTGGCTGTGTTGCCTTTTCTTGACTTAGGCCCACTATGCCGACAAAAAGGCGCCTTGCCAGAAAAATAAATGGCTTTGAAGTCTATTACCTAACGTTGCTCATGCACCACTAGTGCTCCATACGCAGATCTTTTATATTATTTTCTAAACAGCTTGATACTCCTCTCGTAACTCTTTAGCCACTGCCACCATATTAGCCAATGCTTGTTCTGTTTCGGCCCAATCACGGGTTTTTAAGCCACAATCTGGGTTAACCCATAACCGTTCCAGAGCAATTTTATTCGCCGCTTTTTTCAATAATTGTTTAATCCATGCAGGGCTTGGTACATTAGGCGAATGAATATCATAAACACCTGGGCCTATATCATTGGGGTATGCAAAATGTTCGAAGGCATCCAGCAACTCCATATCTGATCGGGATGTTTCAATGGTGATCACATCTGCATCTAACGCTGCTATTGCCTCAATAATGTCATTAAATTCGCTATAACACATGTGGGTATGTATTTGCGTGGTATTTTCTACTCCGCAAGAGGCAATTTTAAAGCAGCGCACCGCCCAGTCTAAATATTGTTGCCATTCTGCTTTTCTTAAAGGCAAGCCTTCTCGAATGGCTGGCTCATCAATTTGTATGACATGAGTGCCCGCCTTTTCTAAATCCTGTACTTCATCCCTTAATGCTAATGCTAATTGTAAACAGCTGACTTCACGGCTTACGTCTTCTCTGGGAAATGACCAGCAGAGCATTGTGACTGGACCTGTTAACATGCCTTTTAAGGGCTTTTCCGTTAAGCTTTGGGCATAGCGAATCCACTCAACCGTCATTGGCTGCTCTCGCTTTATATCCCCTAAAATAATCGGCGGTTTCACACAGCGTGAACCATAGCTTTGTACCCAACCATGCTGACTAAATAAAAAGCCTGATAATTGTTCACCAAAATATTCCACCATATCATTACGTTCAGCTTCGCCATGCACTAAAACATCCAAGTCCAACGCTTCCTGGCGACTAACGGCTTCCGCTATTTGCCGTTGCATTTCTGCCCGGTAATCCGCTTCAGTCGTTTTGCCTGCCTTAAATGCTTTTCTAGCGGCTCGAATAGCAGTGGTTTGCGGGAATGAACCAATTGTCGTAGTTGGTAATAATGGTAATTTTAATTGCTGACGCTGTAATTCAATTCGCTCATGGTACGGCAGTTGGCGTGTTGCCATAGTATCAGCAATGGCCTGAACTCTGGCTTGTACAGCTTGATCATGAATACGGCTAGAGTTGTGCTTTGCTTTAAAGGCTAAAGAAGATTTCTCAAATGCAATATTAATCTCTTTCGAGTCATCACCATTAAGTGCTCTAGCTAATACGGCAATTTCTTTATTTTTTTGTACAGCAAATGCCAACCACTGACGAACATCTTCGGCAAACCCTTGTTCCTGATCTACATCAACGGGTGAATGTAATAATGAACAACTTGGCCCTACCCATAAACGCTCTCCAAGCTTTTGTTTGACAGGTTTTAATCGATCTAACCAACCATTTAAATCCGTACGCCACACATTTCGACCATTAACAACCCCAACCGATAACACTTTATAGGCAGGCAATTGATCAACTACCGATGTCAGTTGCTCAGGCGCTCGCACTAAATCTATATGTAAACCTTCAGTAGGTAAATTAATAGTAGCAGCCAGGTTATCAGCTAATGCACCAAAATAAGTCGCCAGTAGTATATTAACCGAGCTGCTTTGCAGGCGATTATAGGCAGTCTCAAAACCCTGACGCCAACTGTTTGGTAAGTCCAGGGTTAAAATGGGCTCATCCAATTGCACCCATTCAACCCCTAATGCAGCTATTTTAGCGAGTAATTCGCCGTAGACACTAACAAGTTCATCAAGCAACGTCAGTTTATCAAAATCACTGCCTTTGGCTTTGCCTAACCATAAATAGCTTAAAGGGCCTAATAAAACGGGTTTTGGCTTTAACCCCAGCTGGCTAGCTTCTTCTATTTCTTCCAATAACTGGTTGCTGGAAATCTTAAATGACTGGTTTTCTGTAAATTCTGGTACTAAATAATGATAATTAGTATCAAACCACTTGGTCATTTCACAGGCAGCGACTTCACCTTGATCACTGGTATAGCCTCTAGCCATTTTAAAATAAAGGTCTAAATCAACTGTTGTGGAGGTTTGTTGGGTATCTGACAAAAATCGAGAGGGAATAACCCCCAGCGTACAAGATAAATTCAATACCTGATCGTACCAGGCAAAATCGCCAACCGGCACGTAATCCAACCCAGCCTCTGCCTGCCACTGCCAATGCTGCTGTCTTAATGCTTTGCCTTCCGCCAAAAGCTGCTCTTGGCTTACCCCCCCTCGCCAGAAGGCTTCAACCGCTTTTTTTAGCTCCCGTTGTTTACCAATCCGCGGAAAACCCAAACTATGTGCAATTGTCATTTTGATCTGTTCCCATGTTAGCCCTTCAACTCAATGGACCTTAGTATGGAAATCACTTACACTTGAATCAAACTCATTTTATTAATATTCAACTTGAAGAATATTAAACTTGATTCCTTATGATGATCCTTTAAAGCCATGCTTGAACTTCGCCACCTGAAAACGCTAGCCACCTTAAAAGAATCTGGCAGCTTGGTAGAAACCGCTGAACGGCTACATTTAACTCAGTCAGCCCTTTCTCACCAGATAAAAGACTTGGAAGAAAGAATTGGCTGCCAGTTATTTATTCGAAAAACCAAGCCTTTGCGCTTTACGACTGCCGGCAAAAGACTGCTTAATTTAGCGCAAGATGTCCTGCCATTGGTTCGCTCAGCTGAACGAGACTTAAGCCGTCTGGCAGGTGGAGAAGCAGGCAGATTGCATATGGCTATCGAATGCCATAGCTGCTATCAGTGGCTAATGCCAACTATTGATCAATTTAGAAACAACTGGCCTGAAGTCGAGATGGACTTGGCCAGCGGTTTTAATTTTGCCCCCCTACCCGCCCTAGCCCGAGGGGACTTAGACCTGGTGGTCACTGCTGACCCTCAGGAGATTACCGGAATCAGCTATATCCCCTTGTTTAAATATGAAAGCTTATTAGCAGTTGCCAACCAACACCTCTTAGCTACCAAGCCATTTATTGAGCCCGCCGACCTGGCCCAAGAAACCCTGATTATTTACCCAGTTGAGCATGACCGGCTGGATATTTTTAAACAATTTTTAGACCCGGCAGATATCGAGCCCGCGCATATTCGGACGGCAGAACTCACCTTAATGATGATTCAACTGGTTGCTAGTGGTAGAGGCGTATGCAACTTACCTAATTGGGCGCTAACAGAATACCTGGAAAAAGGTTATGTACAGGCTAAACCATTAGGGCCTGCTGGCGTTTGGGCCACTTTATATGCAGCGGTTCGAGATGATCAACTAAACACGCCTTTTATGAAAGACTTTTTATTAACGGCAAAAGATGTATCTTTTGAAGCATTGGCGGGGATTAAAATGGCAGACACAGCTAGCCCGAATATTTCATCAGATATTAGAGATCCTGGGCATTCTGGCTAAAGCCCCTTAACAGGCAAAAAAAAGCCTGCTAAATATTAGCAGGCCTTACACTCTATCTAGGAGATAAAATAACTTAACTTAACTTAACTTAAGAACACGTATGTTCTAACTACAACCTCACTTGCACCTGTTGCAGATGCCCTTCTATGTTGGCAAAAGCTTACTGTTAATTCTATATAACCTTTGTAACTAAAAGAAACCGTTTGTAATAAAGGGCACCTCTAATAATTGTTTTCTGCCCATGGCCTTTTGGTAAATTCATAATCAAACCATTGTGTTGAAGGCATGCTGGTAGCCTGTCGAAAAGCAACAACACCGAGTGCAGATTTATCAGAAAGTCCTGAAAGGCACCTGACAAGGTCTTGTATTGTGTTAGCTTGCCTAAAAAGGCAACCAGCCTTAGCTACTCTTACTTGATTACTTTATCAACAATTATTAGAAGTACCCAAAAGTTGAGCTACCACAGATCATAAGTTACCCAACCCCATCCTCAATTCTTGCCTCTTTACGACAACACCACCGTAAAAAACTTGACTATGAATATTACATCTAAACAATACTCACCATAAAAAAGACAACATAAGTTGTTTACCTACTTTGATGTGTATCATTCAATTACGTAATTACAAAATGATGATGAATAAAATTCTCACCTGCCTAACTGGCTTTCAGATTATGTTGGCGGCTTTATCTCAGGTCAGCTATGCCAACTCTCAATTACCAGCCGAGTTTATTGGAAAATGCAGTGCTCCCAACAGGATGCTAGCAACCGCTCCTCCTATTGATCACACCGACTTAACAGGTGATGATCCGTTTTACTACACCAGTAACCTAACCCCTAGGCCTGCTACCACTCACTCCAAAATACCTCACTTGCCGGTTTATTTTGGCTATATGAGCACTAATAATACCTACCGTTTTGTGAATATTGTCGAGCAAGTATTTACCATGATTGGTGAGGGTAAACACGGCTTGTGGCGTGTACAAGACAATGGCATGATTCGGGAGTATCGCAAAGCCGGTGCTAAAGGTATTCCTCAAAATGCTGATATTTTTGATAAAAAATTTTTAACTGCCCTCACCAATAGTTATAGCCATTATTTACCTGACGAAAGCTGGAGTGGTTATAAACTCCCACAAGATAAAGTGGATGAAAATGGCTATTTAAAATACATTGACCTGCCCATTCATCACCCCAAATATCAAGCCAAATACAGCAATCACCAACCTATTGATCTCCCCCACTGGTATTGCACCATGTCTGATTTCCAATTTCCATATGCCAAAAAAGCAATGGCGTTTGCCTTTGCTCAGCCTGCTGCTAATAAAATAGGCCCTTTAGGTAAACGGGCAGGTTTAGATATTAACGAAAACTATACCAATATTTTACGACTCAACCTGTTTGAAGACGCCAGAGCCTGGGTAAATACAGGCACTGCTAACGAAGTTGACTGGCAGGCAATCAATACCAATAAAACCAAAGCAGAGTTTTATCTGATAGAGCGTCCATTTTTTAATGAGAAATATCTGTTTTTAACCGCCGTATTTGATAATAACTCCAATCGAGATTTTTCATATATTCGACCTGAAGGCTCCTACTACGAACATTTAGTTGACCGTGGTGAACGTCGTTTAAAAACCCAGGTTACCCAACAGCCTCGCTTTTATTTAACAAACGCTCACCACACCCAAGCAGGTAATAAAAAAGTCGTAAAAGCAACCGGAACCCATTTATATGGTGTCCACCATCCTGACCGCGCAGCTTTTAATGGTGGTGGGGCATGCCCTATGAAAGGAGGCGACTGGGCAGAATATCCGAAAACCTCTGGTGGTGCTGGCTGGCCAACTAACTATGAAGAAATCACTCCTCTTTGTGATGCGGTATTAATTGACATTAAGCTCACAACCAACCTGGATGACGAAACCTGGAATGACCCCACCAAATATTTGGGTAATGATGCTGGGCACGGTAGTTTAACTGTCGACTATAAAATCAATCCGGAAGGCTTCTATGGTGAATTTGTTGATCCCTATAATGTCAATCGAGGGGTCACCAATTCAGAAGCCACTTCTATTGGGCCCATAGAAACCTTACATTATAAAACCGTACGAGAGCCTGTTCGTTATATCCCCATAAAACAATAAGCCATTATTTACAGCCTTTCAGTTAGCTCTCATCAAAAGGGCTAACTGACTCGCTTACCCAATTAAGGTGCCTCAACTCAAGCTTGATATTGAGCTAGTTTATGCTGCAAATGTTGTTTAACTGCTGGCCACTCACTGTTAATAATAGAAAATACAACAGTATCTCGATACACACCTTCTGCAGTCTGTTGATGGTTTCTCAACACCCCATCTTGCTTTGCACCCAACCTCTCGATAGCCCTACGTGAAGCCTGGTTGTGCCAGTGGGTTCTAAATTCCACTGCAATGACGTTTAATTGCTCAAAAGCATGGGTTAATAACAATAGCTTCGCTTCTGTATTAAGTGCAGTCCGTTGGCAGCGTTTTGCATACCAGGTGTAGCCTATTTCCAAACGGGGATTTTTATGGTCAATATTACAAAAGCGAGTAGTACCAACAACCGTATTTGATTGCCTATCACGCACTGCAAAAGGTAATGCTATATGCTGCTCTGCCATCGCTAATGCCGTTTGTACATAACTGGCAGTTTGATCCGGCGCAGGCACAGAAGTAAACCATAACGTCCACAAATCTCCATCTTTAGCTGCCTTCTGTAAACAGGGTACATGGTCCATTGTCAACGGTTCTAAAATAACCTGATCACCAGTAAGAGTGGCAGGCTCTATCCAACAACTGCCATTATTATTACTAAACCCATTTTTATTCGTATTCATTTACTACATCTCCTTCTTCCTGCCACATGGCAGATAAACCCAGCTATAGCCAGCGTATAGGGTATATACCTTAACTGAAGTTAAAGCATAGGAATAGTATTAAAGCTACAAAAATAAGACATTCAGTTGCTTTTCTATTACTAAGTTAAAAGTGTCGCTTTAAAAATTATTAGCTACTCTTGTGTGGTACATCCAAAGGATTGGGTTATGACTAGAATACCTTATATAGACGAACCGGCAGGATTATCAGACAAACAAAAAGCAGTTTACGACTATGTTTACCAAAGCCGTAAAAAAGTGGTGGGCGTTTTTTCATTTTTATTAAATAGTCCACCGTTGACAAAACCCATCGCTGATTTAGGTGCATATTTACGGTTTGACTCCATATTACCTGCTGACCTTAAAGAACTCGTTATATTAGTGACACTCAGTGAAAATTATTGCCAATTTGAATGGTCAGCCCATGAAGCACTGGCGTTAACTGCAGGTATTTCGCAAGACACCATAGATATTATTAAATATAAACGCCCATTCACTGACTTGGTACTAAAAGAACAAATTATTATTAACTATGGACATCAATTGATAAATAACAAGCGAGTGGATGACACTGTGTTTGCAAGTTTAAAACAACAATTTAGCAATACAGAAATCACTGAAATCACCACCCTAATTGGTTATTACTCAATGGTGGCTTGTTTATTAAATGCATTTGAGCTAGGCCCTCAACCTGGTAAACCGGCACTGCCAGAGCCTTCATTAAATCAACCAACAGCAAGCTCAATTAAACGTACAGCATCTGCAGAAGAATCAGCATAGCGCCAACCCACACAGAATAAAAATGATTCCGAAGAGTGGATTTAGCCAGAGGATGAGAACAAATGTCTGTTGACCTAAACCAAACCAACATTGATATTGACGACCCCAACTTCAAACAGATTTTTACCCATTTACAAGGGAATATATTAAAAAGCCATGGGAGAGATCACTCTCGCCATCTATTTATTAAATTTAAAGATAATACTACAACCAGTCGAAAATGGGTCAGAGAGTTTGCTGATAAAATAACGTCAACCTTAGAGCAAGAAAGCCAGTCCACAGACTTTAAAAAAAATGGTAACAATCATTTATTTATTAACCTCATGTTAAGCCGCTCAGGTTATCAGGCATTAGCCATAGATAAATCGCAATGGCCGACAGATAAAGCCTTTCTGGCAGGGATGAAAGACCTTAACCAACAATATGATACCACCCCCAGGCTCGACGACAAACGCCAACACCATCACCCTAAAGCGAACCCACTCAATGATGACTTATCTGACTGGGAAGCGCCTTTTAAATCGACCATAGATGGCTTGATCATTTTGGCTTATGGCAGGCAACCCAGTGTCGATTTTGCAATCGCTGATGCAGCCGCAGAACAGTATCTAGATAAACAAGTTGCCCAACTAACCTGTGAGCTGGAAGCAGTAGCAGAGGTTATTACTGTACAGCAAGGTCATGTTATGCGTAACGATAAAGGCCAAGTCATTGAGCATTTTGGCTTTGTTGATGGCGTAAGTAATCCCAAGTTTTTATTCTCTGACTTGCAAGAAGATTTTAAAAATGGTGGTTTTAACCATTATGACCCCAGCGCCTCGCTTCATACAGTAATGGTTAAAGATCCTGGTGGCAATGCTAGCAGTTATGGCAGCTATGTGGTTTACCGTAAATTACAACAAAATATTAAGGGCTTTTGGGACCGTTTAGCACTATTAGCTGGGACGATTAACGAAGTCAGTGGCAGTTCAGAACCGATTAACGCTGAATATGCAGGTGCGTTATGTGTTGGTCGGTTTAAAGATGGTACTCCTATTTCCGAACAGGCAACCAATGGTTGGACCAATCTATTCAATAACTTTAACTATGATGACGATATAAACGGCTTACGTTGTCCATTACATTCACATGCCCGAAAAACCAATCCGCGAAATGATACCCTAAGACAATTTAATGCCCCACCGACAATAGAGCGCAGTCGACGAATTGTTCGTCGAGGAATCAGTTATGGTTCAACTGACTTGTTGCCAGCACATGAATGGACGGATGCCGGTTTATTATTCCTTAGCCTACAATCTAATATCGAGCAACAATTTATTTTTATGCAAAATACCTGGTGTAATAACAATAATTTTCTTAAAAAAGATACAGGGCTTGATCCACTCGTAGGCGTACCCTCACCTAAAACAAAACCTGCCGCACAAACCTGGCCAAAACAATGGGGGAATAACGACCTGACGGGTAACCCTCCTATTACTTTTGAGTTTTCTGGTTTTGTCAAAAACCGTGGCGGTGAGTACTTTTTTATGCCGAGTATTAACTTTTTAAAACAACTGTAGCGCATTTCTATCGCCAAAATACCGATAAACAACATTATTTATAGGGGCTGACTATGACGACCGGAACAAAAACAACAACGTATTTATTGAATACCATCAAACAATACGGTGTTTCACATGTGTTTATGGTTCCAGGTGGTGTGGTTGATCCCTTTCTTGATGAATTTGGCGATCAACCAAATGAGATGAATGCGGTGGTGGCAGCCAGCGAAACAGGTGCCGCTTATATGGCTGATGGTTATGCACGCGCCAGCGGTAAATTTGGGGTTTGTATGGGAATTGGTGGTCCAGGTACCGCCAATATGATTGGCCCATTGGCTACCGCCTATACAGACCAATCCCCTGTGCTTGCCATTACAGGCGAAATACCCACGTTGTGGAATGGTAGAGGGGGGTTCCAAGATGCCAGTGCAGCAGGCTTAAATGATATTAATTTATTAAGACCGGTTACCGCATTTGCTCAACAAATTCCCAACTGTAAACTGGTACCTCATTACTTTCAGACTGCCATGAGAACCATGTTAGGGAGTAAATCCCAACCCGTCAGTTTAAGTATTCCCAAAGAAATACAAGCAGAGGCCGTTATTGATAAGCAAAATCTCGATGCATCCCTTAAAAATGTAATTAAACAACCCAATTTTATAGACTTAACCGGTGCCGACCAATTACTCACCGGTCTCATTCAACATGCTAAAGGCAATATTGCCATTCTTGCCGGCAGTGGTTGCACCCGTTCAGAAGCCAGTGAAGCGCTATATCAGTTTGCCAGCCATTATCAAATTCCCGTTGCAACCACATTAAAAGCCAAAGGTATTTTCCCCGAAGATGATCCTTTATCGCTTGGCGTCTTTGGCTATGCAGGTACCAACCATTCGACAAGAGCATTATTAAATCATGACCCAGCCGATGCAAATTGTCCTAATCAAGGCGTTGATAATATTACTTTACTTATAGTAATTGGTTCTAGCCTTAACCAGCGAGATACCATGCGCTGGGATAAACATTTAAGCCCCCAAGCCGGTATTTACCATGTTGATGCGGATAGTACCATTTTTTCCAAAAATTTTCCGATTAATTATGCCGTTAATGCGGATGCAAAAACCTTATTAACCTGGCTGTTGGAACCCAACCAAACCAAGCAGCTAAAGCCTTTAGAACAAGGCAACAAAAATCGACAACAATGGCTAGCTACTATCAAAGAGTATCCTCGTTATTATCAAGCGGAGGACATGCAAAATAATGCAACACCGCTACACCCTGCGCGAGTTATTGCTGAACTACAAAAAGCTGCACCTAGAAATACGGTGATTGTCGGTGATTCTGGCGCTCACCGTGCATTTGCAGGACATTATTGGAATAGTTGCCTGCCACGTAGCTACTTAACAGCCACCGCATTAGCACCAATGGGGTGGGCCATACCTGCTGGGGTCGGCGCTAAAATTGCCTGCCCAGAAAAACCCTGTGTGGTCATCACAGGTGATGGTTGTATGCTAATGAACGGTATCGAAATACAAACCGCAGCACACCATAAGATTCATTTAATTGTTTTAGTCATCAACAACAGTGCACTTGGTAATGTATTTTTGAGGGCCAAATCCCCTATCGCCAAAAAAATTACCACACTCAGCACCCATGACTGGGCTGCTTTCTCCCGCTCACTGGGTGGTGACGGTATCCGAGTAGAAAAACCCGACCAATTAGAGAAAGCATTTGAGCAGGCATTTAAAGCAACTGGTCCGTTTGTTATTGATGCCCGGTGTGACCCTCACTATGAAACGCCAATTAATCCCTGGCGACAAGAAATGATAGAACACACATCCTGGGTAGATGGATAGATATATCCTTCACATTGGGTATTACGTTCACCCTTTGCTGTAGTTACAAGGACTGATTATAAAAAATAAGGACTCATCATTATGGCGAAACTTCCCTTACCCACCAGAGATGAACTTGATGATCAGGGCAAGGCTGTTTATGACAAACTGGCAGGCCCCAGAACAAGCTTATCCGGCATGTATCGTACGCTACTTAATCACCCTGCATTAGCAGAGCATGTCGGTCAATTAGGCACTTATGTTCGTTATGAAAGTAACCTGGCAGGCGATATTCGTGAGTTAGGTATTTTAGCAACAGCCCGAGAGCTGGGCGCCCCTTTTGTTTGGGAAAAACATGTCCAACCAGCACTTAAAGCAGGCTTGCCGCAAAGTGTCATAGATCAGGTACTTGCTGGTGATATTGCCACTGCAGAAATGAAGCCTTTATATTTAACTACCTGGCAAGCTGCCCAACACATTGTTCATCAACGAAATATTCCGTCCAAGACCCAAAATATTTTAATCGAATTTTTAGGTTTGGATGGCTTACTTGATTTAACGATTGCCTGTGGTCTGTATCGAATGATTACCACTATTGTTTTTTCATTTGAAGTGCCCTTGCCCAAAGAAGGAGTCGCTCCTTTTTAAGCAAGTTAATTAATTATAAAAATAAGAACACCCTACCCTCAAGGAGGAATTATGCCACATTTTACACTTAAAGATTTAGCGCACGATAAGCAGGTTCCAGCCTATGCTGACGTTGTTGTCATTGGTGCAGGCATGTCTGGCTTATATGCCACCTGGCGAATTTTAAAGGATTATCCAGATAAAAATATTGTTATTTTAGAGCGCTCACACCGTACAGGTGGCCGTTTAGACTCTGATCTGATTGAGTTCAGTGATGAAGTTACCGTCAAGGAAGAAGAAGGCGGTATGCGCTTTACCTTCGATAATATGGACGATTTAATGAGTCTGTTTTTATTACTGGATATTGACGATCAAATTGTACCCTTCCCAATGGACAGTGGTGGTAACAACAGACTGTATTTTAGAGGAGAAAGCTTTAATAACCAAATTGCCAAAGAAAATAATTATTCAATCTGGCAGGAACTTTATAACCTTGAGCCAATTGAGCAAGGTATCGACCCGAAATCAATTATTAATATGGTGTTTAACCGTATTCTTGATGTTAATCCACATTTTACTGAGCGACCAAATAAACGCACACCTACTTTTTGGCAAAAATTTCGATTGGAATGTCAGTGGAATGGGGTTTGCTTAAAAGACTGGACACTTTGGAACCTACTAACCGAAATGGGTTATTCCAATGAATGTATTACCCTTCTCTATCGTTTATTAGGTTTTAACGGTACCTTTTTATCACAAATGAATGCAGGTGTTGCCTATCAGCTGCTAGAAGACTTCCCAAATGATCCTCAATTCAGAACCTTTAAAGATGGCTTTAGTACCTTACCAAACGCACTGGTCAATGCTATTGGCAAAGAGCGAATTTTCTTAAAAACCCATTTAGAAAGTATTGATAGACGCGAAGAAAATGGCGATTATGCATTAAGTTATCAAACCACAACACCTAATGGCGCTATCACCTCAAATGTAATTCATGCCAAGCAAGTCATTTTAGGATTACCCCGGCTGGCTTTGGAAAAGCTGTTTATTAACTCCGATGCATTAAATCACTTACCTAACGATCAATCCAAACAATTATGGGATACGCTACAAACCACCACCAACCAGGCCTTATTAAAAATTAACTTATATTATGATAAAGCCTGGTGGGGTAATAACATAACTGGACGCCCACCCGTTTCATTTGGGCCTAACTTTTCTGATTTACCACTCGGCTCAGTCTATCCATTTTATGCGATTGATAATGAACTGGTTGCTGCACTCGAATACCAAAGTTGGCTCAAAAGCCACCAAAAAGACGTACCCAAACATTTACGGGAAAAAATTGACCAAATTAATCAAAGTAAATATGAAAAACCTGCTGCATTAACTATTTACTGTGATTTTCTAAATATCAACTTCTGGAAAGCCCTACAACATAACGGTCCTTTATTTAACTCACCTATGCAAGAGAAGTATAAAGGACACTTCTATGCAGCTTCCCAAGCTGTAGTGAATACCGCCACCGAGTTTTTTAAATCATTATTCTCTACCCACTATGTGCCACAACCAACATTAACCAGTGCACGTATCTGGGATGGCAGTACCCGATTTGATGCAAACCCCAGTGAGCAATTTGGTTACGGTGTTCACCAGTGGGCGTTACATGCCGATGATAAAGCCATCATGGACCAGTTAGCAGAACCTTTACCAGGCTTATATGTTTGTGGTGAGGCTTATTCTGACTATCAAGGTTGGGTAGAAGGTGCATTGCGCTCAGCAGATAAGGTGTTAGCAAAAGGGTTTAATCTGCCACCTATCAGTGCCGTTTATGAGGAAACCCACCAACAGACACCTTCTGCTGCCATTAAAGCAAGTTACAATACCAATGCAACCCATTTAATTCGAGAATATATAGACCCCGACTTTGAGCCCAATGCCCCCAAGGAGACAATTAACGCGCCCGATTTAGATACCTCAGAAGAACATAATTATCATATATCACTAAATTACTTTAATAAGCGCTAGCTCAATCATTAATAGCACTCAAATATCTGAGCCTTAAAAGCCCGCCTCTGTGAAGCGGGCCTCTTTAATTAACAAACTTCAGAATAAAGATACTCTTGTTTAACCCAGCCACCACCACGAGGGGGATCAACCTTCAACATAGGTACTACTTGACGAGACTCAACTCTATATTCATGGTATTGATAGCCTCCAGCGCTATCCGTAATTAAATAGTGAGCAACTCTACACTGGTTAGTAATATTAATGATTCGAAGAGGGTTTTGGAGAATTCTAAAATATTTTTTAAAGTCTGTAGTCACTGCATAATCAGGCATACTATCAACATATTCCTGATATTTGCTAATATCACCTGTTACTGTACTTGGAGAAGCAAAAACTCCACTCACAAACAGTGTAAACACTATACCTATAACAGTATTGATCTTATTTTTATTCATTGTTAACCCTATATATTTTATGTTTATTATCAACCAGACTTTAGTTGTACAAACAACATAAGCTGATAGCAAGAGCTAACAATATAGTGAATAGTATGAATTATAGAAATTATGCTTTAGTAGTAAGATGTACTCTAACGGATAACAAGGTAGGTATTTTTTTCATTTATGGATATTAAACAATTCAGTCTTTCGCAACCCTATCTATACTTATATAACCAGCTGGCAGCAACAATTATCATTCATTGTATTAGTATCAGATCATGTTGATGTGTCATACTGAAAGGGATAATCAATTCAGTGCAAATATTTATTAACTCACAATATTTACACCGAACAAATATCAACAAATAACCAGTTAATATTATTTATATTATAGCAATGATTATTTGCTAGTTACTTAAATTTCCAAAGCTGGCCAGTTACACTTTGGCAATTATCCATAAATGCAGCACCACCGAGTGTAGACTCTGGAGCATGTCTATTACCTTCTAAACACTTATTTTCGTTTTCTAAGAATTTGGTCGTTAGTTTAAAGTAACCATTTCCTACTGGAATTTTTTTCCACAGTTGACCCGTTACATTTTGGCAGGTATCCATAAAAGCTGCACCGCCTAAAGTAGACCCTGGTGCAACTTTATTTCCTTCTAAGCATTTATTTTCACTTTCAAGGAACTGTGTAGTTAATTTGAAGTACTCGCCTCCTACAGGAATGAGTTTCCAACGTTGTCCTGTAACATTCTGGCAAGTGTCCATAAAAGCAGCCCCTTTTAAAGTCGATCCAGGTGCAACTCTATTTCCCTCTAAGCACTTATTTTCATTCTCAAGAAACATTGTAGTTAGTTTGTGGTAACGACCAAAGTCATTTGCTGAAACACTCGATGCAATGGCGATACTTGCCAACAACATTGAAACTTTTTTATAGTTCATAGGTTTTTAGTCCATAAAAACAAGATAATAGTATGATGGAAGTACACTATAGTAAAACAGTGCCTAACATCATGGGCCATCTTAACAAACCAATTACTTAATCTCCAGAAAAGGATTTTGCATAAGCGATACCAAAACACTACAACCGTTTTTAATCGACAATAGCTTTAACAGTAATTTATTATGATGCTGACAAAACAGCAAAAACAAAAGTTAGCACTAACAATTTATTTATATATAAAGGATCTTCTATAAAGATTTAGCTTATTCTTAAGTTAATCAACACATAAAATATAACAGCCGTTATTTTTTAATGCACTAACAATAACCATCTTGCTTCAAGGAGGAATAATGAAAATACTCAAATACTTAATAATAGCAATTTCAATCAGTTTACCACTTCAGTTGTATGCAATCCCTAACGAACTTGAAGTATATAATGACTCAGACAAGAGCATTGATATACAAATACATGGTAAATTTATAGGTCATGAAGTCCCTGCTAAAATGGCAAACACTATATTATGGTCAAATTTGAAAGAGTTATGTAACGCGGGTGTATCCAATAACATCTCAATTTCAGCTGATTTATGTGCAGCCGAAGTTTATTTGGCTCCAAATACTTTGGATCAAAAATCATTAGGTATAATACTTATTAATTTAGTCAGAGGTAATATAATTATTGTTCGTCAAGATCCAGTATTGACTGGTTATCAGATAGTGCCATATGGAAATGGGCAGTTACTAATAGAAAATGCCCAATAAAGTATAGTTAGCTAGCAATGGTGGTATAGCAGACCTAAAGTGAGCAGTGTTATACATACTGCTCATACTCAACTGAGGTTTCCTTTAAAGACACACTGCCTTATGTGCCTTCCGCTTTTGTTCACGTAGATAACCATGCAGGATTTCTGCATCTAATCCATGTAGCATTAACCGAAAACCTGCCTGAAGAGTAGAAAAAGGTACCGTTGGATGACGATTACTCACCAAGGTCACGGCCAAGGGGTCATGCATCAATTTACTAATATAAATAGCAAAGGTTTCGTCTAACTGTAATGAGTTACTGGCTCGCCAGAAATCATGGTCAGATAGCAGTAAGGCATATAACGGCGTATAAGCTTCCACGGCTGTCTGTAAGTCAATGACGTTTAATGCTCCCTGTTTGCCTGGGTCAATGTCAAACTCATCATCAGTGATTGCATCATAATTAATGACTTCTGGCGCTTCAAATTCCCGCCCAGTTTCTTTTAACTTTTGATTCAACTCTGCTATAAAATTATATACGTTTAGGTCATGAATAAGAAAAGTATCGTTTTTTAAATCTTCAAGGGTTTTTGGTCTTGACGGTATAGTCGACTCAATGTTCACTCCTGCATTATCAGCAATAAACTGTAGCAGCTCAGTACCAATGTTAAAGTGTCGTAAAATTAAATAATTAGCATCTCTTTTTACAAAATGCTTTAACCCCCAATAAATAGTGTAATGTAATACTTTAGAGGAACTCCATTTGCTGGGAATAACCATTCGCAACAATTGCACGACAATAATCATTAGCCGTGCCAACGGCCTTATAATTGGCAGTAACAGTCGCCGAGACCAACTATTTTGTCCTTGCAATAACGCTCGTTTAGCCGCTGTGTGCATAGGCAAGCTGTTATCAAGGTATAATGCCAACCAAGGGTTAGGATCGTCTTTATTAATCTGCTGCTCAGCAAAATTATTATGCCATGTCATTTTAGTAATTGCCTAATTCTTCTAATTGCAATAAATAAAGCCTGGCTGTCACTTTAGCCGTCCGGATAATTTCATGCCGGATATTAGGAATCGTCAAGATACCCGTGTTTAAAATGGCTTCTAACTCATCAAGATGAGCTTCATCATGTTCTGCATGATAAGTATAAAACTCCAATTGTTCTACAGATATCCCCATATTATGCTGCAGTGCTTCAGCAAACGTTTGGGCAAACTGCTTGCCTAGCCCTTCAATAATAAACATTGCACCGATTAAATCGAAAGGATTAGGTTGACTGGCCTTATAATACATCCAGGCCGATAATGCTTCAGAGCCTATATTTTTGTCCTGTTTATGTAGCTCATTAATATCACCTCCCGTAGCCTGATAACAGCGTTCAAGCATTTTATAATCCTGATGTTCAGTTGTCGCATGGCCAATGAACACCGCCCGCTGCTCCAAATAAGGTTCGGTAATTGAAGAAGCAGCTCGACAAATCCAGCCACTCCCCTCTTTTACTTGATGATAGTGGTCTGCCAATAAACGACGATAGTCTTCCAGTTGTAGCTGGTTATTGATTGCTCGAAAAATAATCGGCACTTGAAGTAAGCGGCTTTCAAAATCAGCCCACACAATCGTCAGTTGACGTAATACTTGCTGGGTAGAAATCAGCTGTAAATCTGAACTTGTCATAATGACAACCTTAATTATTATCAAACACAGAGAGATGCATAAATGAACAAATACCCCGACCACTTTCAGGCACAAAACACAATATTTTCTGACCTGCTGTCAGTGGTTGGGTTTTTACCAGTTCATCTAACATAATGAATATTGAAGCCGTACCTGTATTACCACAATGCACTAAATTAGAAAACCAACGCTCTTCAGGAATCATCGCTCCAGTTTTAATTAATAGCTTTTTCATTTCCTGCCCCAGAGATTGAGCAGAATAATGGGGCAGAAAATAATCAATATCATTAGGATCAAGCTGGTATTTATCCAATAACTCCAGGTAATACCCTACCCAGGCAGGAAACATTTTATAGAGTAAAGTAAAGTCTTGTTTCAATGCAATCGCGCCTGCCTGGTATGCCTCAGCAGGGCTGTTATATAAGTTCCATGGCTGATTGTTGGTGGTTTTATTTGAGGCAGCCCCCGCATACATACAGGGGGGAAACCGGTCAGCAAATGACTTTTGTTTAATCCAGTCGACTCGTAAAGATATTCCTTGTGGCTTGGGTTCTGGCTCAAACACCATTGCACCAGCTCCATCAGAAAGCGTCCAGCGTAAAAATTCCAACTCAGGGTCAGGCTTTGAGCTTTCATTATAAAAAGGCTGATAAAACCCTGGTTGAAACCAGCGGCTGGAAAACTCACTGCCACTGGCAACGGCTAGCCGAGCTTCATGGGTTCGCACCGCAAGCCAGGCACTTTTAGCTGCCATCAGACTACTGGCACAAACACTTTGGAACGAAGCCAGCTCTAAGGGGGGAATACCTAACTCACCATGAACTGCACTGGCAAAACCTGGTACTAAATAGTCACCTTGTGTTGTACTCGTTGCTAAATAATCAGCACTATCAGGTGAGCGTTTAGCATGGGCGAATGCTGCATGAATTGCCTCTGCTGCCATTTGCGCATTCGTATGGGTATAATCACCATTGGCTGTTAAGGCATAGTACCGTTTTTTTATACCATTTTTTCTTAAGGTCGCAGCACCTAGTGAGTCACTTCGGTCACTAATCTTACCAATAATAGCGCTGATCTCATCATTGCTAACCGGCTTGCCCGGTAGACATTTACCAACGCCAGTTATAAATACGTCTGTCATTTCATACACACTTTGCTAACAAACTTAGATTGCTTTTAGAATAACTGATGAAGCGATCAATGTCGGCAACCATTATCAAAGTTCAAGCACCTGATACTAAACAGCCTATGGAGTAATACTGGTTACTTAATAAATTGAATCAGTAATTCTAAATATCACATCTACTGTGTACTATCAGGTACGTTATAGTCATGCTTATTAATGTTTACACGGAGATGTTGAGTGAATATTTGGATTTTTAGTGCAGGGGTTTTGGGATTGTTAACTTCACTGGTTCATATTTTTGCAGGACAAATCGCCCCTGTTCGGCCATTTCTTCAATCTGAGCTAGACGATATCCCTAAAGCAACGTTATTAGCCTGTTGGCATATAGTAACAGTCATTCTTGTCACATCATCAGCTTTATTGATTTATGCCGGATGGGTAAATGCAAACTACCTTACTACTGTAGTATTAGGGCTTTCTCTAACCTATGTTTCTTTCGCAGCTGTTTTTATGTGTGTGGGCTGGTACTTTTTTAAACATCACACATTCATTAAACTTCCACAGTGGGTGCTGTTACTGCCGACTGGTGTCTTAGGCTTTATTGGTTCAGTGCAATACTAGCGATGACTCTACCAACTTAGAAGGAGTCTTGGGTAAGTATTGTGGTGGGCTAACCTTCAGTCACGATGAGTGAATTAAAAATATGAGTTTGCATTGCGAAAACCCGTCATATCAGTTTTCACTGAAAAGGTCCCAGCTGTGTGCGACTTCTATCCGCTATTTGACAGAATTTCCAAGTTTAATTGTTTTAGAAAGTTTAACATGAACTGAGTTCTTTTCTTTGCTTCTAGTTTAGCTGACTCAGTATTTACGCTGTCAGCAATCAACAAAAGCTTTTTATAAAAATGATCTACAGTATATTTCCCATCATCTGGTAATCTTAACTGGCAAAACGGATCATTAGTACTATAAAGTTCTCGTTCTAGCTTCGCGCTTACTTGCATACATCGAGCGATGCCTATTGCACCAAGCGCATCAAGACGATCAGCATCCTGAACAATTTTGGCCTCTAGTGTTCTTGGTGTGATGTTAGCGCTGAAGCTATGGGCAACAATAGCATGATGTATTGGCTCTAAATATTTTTCAGGGTAATTGATTTCACTTAAAAACTGAACTGCTTTATCAGCAGCATATTTTGAGCTATTGGTTCTGTCAGGATGGTTCTTAGGTAATGAAAAACAATCATGTAGCCAAGCCGCTGGAGTTACTATTTCACTAACAGCTCGTTCTTGTTCACATAACTCTTTAGCTGTTTTTACAACTCTTAATATATGGTTAAAATCATGAGCTAAGTCTGTTTTCATCTCAGCAATAACAAATGCCGAAGCTAATTCTTCTAATTGATTTAACAAAATTCTACCACTCTTACCTTATTATGTATTAGCTGTATTTTGTTTTATGGGTGCTAGCAACGCTTGGATTAAAGCTAGCTAAGTACTTCCCAACCAAAAGAACCTATTTAAGCTCGATCACCTACTTCTATTGCATCAACTACACCATCACGAAAAATTACTACACCCAAAAATTTGCCTTTTCCTCGATTATATGTCCATTTTTCTATATTTATGTATGTAACCGCTTCAGAAGAGTATCCGTTTAAGTTATTCCAATTTGATTTGTTAACAATTTTTTGACTTAAATCTTCTTTTAACATTGGCTCTTTACAAAGCAAGAGTACCTTAGCTTTTGAATCACCTGATGTAATTAATTTACTACCACAACGCATACTGTCTGCATAGCCATTTGCAACTGATACGAAAGTTGTAAGTAAAACTAATACAGATCTAACAGTTAGTTTTTTAGTAGTACTTAGCATAGCTTTTTACCTCTCAGGTTATCGATAGCTTAGCTTCTCCTTATAGGACAGGTAACAAGATCGTTTTTTAATCAGCTGTTACATTTTTGTAACATACATATAAAAACCAAGAGCAGCTATAAGGGATTATACCTACTATGAACTGGTTAAGCTTTATGAACCGGGGTTTGAGGCGTTTACTCTACAACAAGTTGCTCTTTAGCAAGCTCTCCTGATAAACACCTTGGTATATCAACATCCTCATTAAATACCGCATGATAGTGGTATATACCGAAAGGATAGTGGAATGTAGCTCCAACATGGCCATTACATTTATCAAGGTTTTGGGGAGGTAACCCTGTTATTTCCTGACGTCCATATATAGGAAAGCCATCCATTGCATATCCTGTCAGTTGTGATTCGTATTTTTGTGGTATCGACTCACACTCAACTTCAAAAATATGATTACGAAGGAGTTTTTCATTAATTGTTTCAGGGATAATATGTGAGTGATAAAAACCATCTAAGATATGTCCTCCACATGGATCCAATGCAGGCACACTACCGCCTCCTATATTATTGGGTCCTTTTACAACAGATGGCGGCAATCCATTCACAGGAAGGCCATGTAAGGATAAGCCAACAATATCAATGGCTGACGCCATGGGCGTCACTTTATTTGCAAATTCAGGGTAAGCAGGAATTTTATACGTTAGTTGTAGATTAATGTCTTTTTCTGCTTCAATACAGTAGTCATACTGCTGATCTGGAGGCGGTGCCTGTTTGTCTAATCTCATGAAGTATTTACGTATATTTTCGTTTTCATCTACAATGTCATAACCATCTATTTCCATATTAATAAAAAATATTTTATCGAGCAGTCTAAGCCCCGGATTGGTTTTACCGTCATATATATAAATACCACCAATATCATCAAGTGTTTCTGGGCAATAAGGACCATCATTGATCGGCGTACTTTTTACTTTTAATTCAAAGCATTGCGTTTTTCTTCCGTTGTTTAATGTGCAATTAACTAATGAAATGTTTTTTATAAAATTACTAAGGTTGTAATATACCGGATCTAAAACGGGCAGGTGATTATATTCTTTATCAACGTGCATATTGTTGTATGCAACAGCTTGATTGCTACTTACTAATAATGATATTAGTATAAGTAAAACATTTTTTATTAACAAAACAACACTCCTTGTATTTCTTGTTATAAATTTTTATTGCTTTATTATAAACATTCCCTTAAACAAGGCTTATTAACCAATATCTTTTGGTAGACTCTGGCTCAAAGAATACAAAGTGCTATACATATTTACGAATATCTAAAGTTTTAAAAATTAGCAAATTAATTTACAATATTTACAATCAAACTCATCAAGTTAATACTAACTAATCATCAATCTTAGCTGTTTACGTTACTTTTTATTAGGTGTTTACCCCTGTGACGAGTAGCACTTTTACAGCCAGCTGTGTTACAAGTCATTTATGTAGAATGACTACACAGCATTCCTTGTGCCTTGCTGGACAAAAAACAGTCTCCGGCAGTGGTGGTTCAAATAGTGTTAACAGGCCCTAGCTCCCTAGTTACAATTTCTAACCCTTTTGTTGTATTAGAGTCACACTGAACAACAGCTGCTTTAACTGTTGTGGATTGGATGGTCCATAGCGGTCAGCAGAATTAATTACTTTTTCAATAATTATTTTTCGATCCTACATACTAACTTTACACTTAATTATTAATAAACGGCTCTCAGATACTGGCGCTGTGGAAGCTGGTTAGATGTAGTTTGATTATGAGTCATTAGTACTCCGAAAAATATAATTTAGGCTTTGGTAAATAGGATATCCTTAGCTCTTTGTTACTATCAGAATAGAAGTAAACTCAAACTCATTATGCCTCATAGTTCATTAATACTGTGCTCACTTTTACACACGTTAAGTTAAGGCTTGCGTATAAACCCCCTAACTCCCCTTCCGCCTTGGCCAGACCAGGCTAAATTTAGCGCCGCCCAAACTACTGTGATCAACTTGTGCGGTGCCATTATGCCAATACATAATGCGTCGTACGATGGATAAGCCTAAACCATAACCACCAGAGGCGCGGGTGCGACTGTCGTCTAATCGAGCAAATGGGGTGAATACTCGGTCCCATTCTGTTTCGGGAATACCTGGTCCGTCATCTTCTACATCAACACGGCAAGTTTCGGCATTGACTGAAAAACTGACGAGTACTTGTTGGTTAGCATATCGACAGGCATTTGCCACCAGGTTTTGTACCGCTCGGTGCATATAGCGACGTTCAACATCGACTTTACGACGGTGCTCGGATAAATGACTAGGCTGGAAGGCAATAGCAATGGACGAATTTATATGGGACTGTTCATTGACTACCTGCTCTAAAATAGTGTCAATATCTACCCGCTTAAAATGAATAACGGGGGCACCTTGCTCTAGACTCGCATAGGTTAAAATTTCATCTACTAGGTGATCCAGCTCTTGAATATCTTTATCCATGCCATCCAGCTGCTTTTGCTGCTCTGCTTTGGAAGTGGCATCCGCCACCATTTCCAAGCCAAAACGCAACCGCGCAACAGGCGTTCTTAGCTCATGAGATACGCCACGAATCATTTCTTTTTGAATACTCAACAACCGTTGTATATGACTGGCCATGCCATTAAATGCCATGGCTAATCGACCAACGGAATCAGACCCTCTCACTCTCACCCTGGCATCTAAATTACCGCGGGAGATATTGGTTGCAGCCTGCTCCATTTTTTTCAGCCGCTGCTCTAGCCCTCTGACTAAAATATAAATGGCTAAGCTAATAGAAGTGAGCACAAATAACACAATAGTCACCATTAAGCTCAGTGGGTATAACTCTAAAAACCATACCGGGCCAACAGCTAATACTTTCTGGTCTTCATCAATGTCAATTAAATTGCCTCCTTCAAGCCCTACATATAGCTTAATTGACTGACCTTCTGGGCCTAATATCATCACCATATGTCCATCGCGTAAGCGCTGCTGGTGCTGTGCTGATAAGCCTATCTCAGCTGTTTTCAACATATGTAATGGGTAACTAAAGGCATTCTTCAACTGTTGTAGTTGCTCTTCTCGATGGGCACTGGGAAAACTGATTAAATGCTGTTTAATCAGCATTAAAGTGCCATAGGCCAGTTGCTCCGAAATCGAAGAAACGGTTCCTCGCAAAAGGAGCCCTGGCTGAATCCAGGCATAAATATGCGCCTGTTTTTCAGCCAGAGGAATAACCTTAACATCCCCTGACTTCAGTAGCTGTATATCTTCTTTATTGATTTCTAGTACATCAGGCTGCTTGACCAGCTCCAGCGGAATGCCTAATAAATGTTCAGCCTGTTGTAATAGCAGAACTTGCAAAGCATCCTGTTTATTTTTTAGCTGCATTGCGACTAAGCGGAAGGTCCCTCTGGCCATTTCGGCCCGATACTCTTGAACCCGCACACTATTAATAATGGTAACAGCCAACCCAGATAGCAGCGCAACTAATACCAGCGTAAACAGCAGGCCACCATAGATCCTTAAAAAAATACTTGTCACGGTAACCAGCCTGATTATGTCATCAAATCATGAAGATTATTTGCCATCGGCTTCTTTGTCTTTGACAAATAAATAGCCCCTGCTGCGCACCGTTTTAATTAACCGAGGGTGCATCGGATCATCACCTATTTTGGGGCGAATCCGAGAAACACGCACATCAATGGACCGGTCTTGGCCGTCATATTCAATGCCTCGTAATGAAGAAAATATCTCTTCTCTACTTAAAATACGGCCTGCATGGCTAGCCAATAACCATAATAAGTCAAACTCTGCACTGGTTAAGTCAATGCTTTCGCCTGCTAGCCAAGCCTCACGCATGGCATTATCAATCACCAGCTCACCAAACACCAAACGGGCCTGGCTATCCACTGGCGTAACTGGTTCAACAGAAGGGGCTGGAGCACTGCGACGAAGTAAGGCACGGATACGCGCCAATAATATTCTGGGCCTGGCAGGCTTGGATACATAATCATCAGCGCCCATTTCCAAACCTAACACCTGATCCAGGTCATCAGTACGTGCTGTTAACATTAAAATAGGGCCATGATAATCATTTCTTACTCGACGACAAATGGAGACACCATCTTCGCCAGGCAGCATTAAATCCAGTACCACAAGATCTGGCTGCTCGTTACGAATTCTTTCTACCGCTTTGCCACCATCCGCTTCAATGCTGACTTTTAAACCATTGCTTTCAAGATAGTCTTTGGTTAAAGCGGCTAGTCGTTCGTCATCCTCTACAATAAGAATTCGATCGTTATCTGAACGTTCCACTACACTACTCTTCTCAGTTGGTACTACTTGTTGTTTATACTACTTGTTGGTTTGTACTGCTTTAGCCAGGTTAAACATTAACCAGTTAAAGCAGCTACTATTCATGAATCATGAATAGCTTCAAGAAAAGCTGCTACTCAAAAGAGCAACTAGAGACCAGAGACGCCAGTACTACATCTAGTGCTATATTGAGCTGGTTGATAAGGTGGCTTATAGTTTATACCAACTGTAGTAAACCACACTCATCATTTATTAGCCTGCCAGTGCTACTGTACCAATCATGTAACAGAATAGACAATATAACCTTGGCCATACCAGCCCTGCGATGTATCAGGGCAGCTACCCAACACTCTAATGTTAGCTATTCATAATTTAGACATCTAGTGACTGTGCTTAAATAGGCCTGCTTTAAA
This sequence comes from Spartinivicinus poritis, assembly GCF_028858535.1. NCBI lineage: Bacteria > Pseudomonadati > Pseudomonadota > Gammaproteobacteria > Oceanospirillales > Zooshikellaceae > Spartinivicinus > Spartinivicinus poritis. Next base: position 124,449 of record NZ_JAPMOU010000008.1, on the reverse strand, counting down.
TAACCTTATTAAACAAGCTATAAAGAATTCGTTTTAAATTGAGCAAAAAGCAATCACAAAAACGACCAGAGCTGTACTTTTTTTAACCATAATTATTGCTAATTTTTTCTTGCAAAGCAGCTAACTAACTGAGTAAAAACGACTTATCGTTAGTGTTTGCTAACCAATTGTTTTGTCAAATTTTTTCAACGTTTTTCATAGAGAATTACTACTTGCAATAAAATGGAAACCGCATTATCTTGTACCGCCCAAAACGTTCTATACTACATATAGTACTGCTTATTTAGGCGAGCCCTAGCATCATGAATGACGAATTTCAAGTGCATAGCGGATTTTTTTCCAAGGGCTGGTATCTGCAGTTATCCAATGAGGCAGTTAACATCGTCTTAAGATGTCTCACTGAAAGCTCAAATAGCTCTTGTGCAAAAAACAACCTTTACTGACATCTATCGGTGTGGGTGGGTTGGTTCGATTTTTTACTTAACATTTGGTAGGTATCCACTACATGAATAAAAACCTGATGGTTACTAAGCGCGATGGGCGAACCGAACCTATCGATCTGGAAAAAATCCACCGGGTGATTACATGGGCAGCAGAAGGCCTTAATAATGTCTCTGTTTCTCAGGTAGAGCTAAAGTCGCATATTCAGTTTTTCGATGGTATCAAAACCGCCGATATCCATGAAACCATCATTAAGTCGGCTGCAGACTTAATTTCAACTGATACCCCTGATTATCAGTATCTAGCTGCACGTCTGGCTATTTATCATTTGCGTAAAAAAGCCTATGGCCAATTTGAACCACCTGCGCTGTATAACCACGTGTGTCGTTTAATTGAGCTGGGTAAATATGACCGCCACTTGCTGGAAGATTATACAGAAGCTGAATTTACCGAAATGGATCGCTTTATCGACCACCAGCGAGACATGAACTTTTGCTATGCTGCCGTTAAACAATTGGAAGGTAAATACTTGGTACAAAACCGAGTAACGGGTGAATATTATGAAAGCCCACAGTTTTTGTATGTTTTAATTGCTGCCTGTTTGTTTGCAAAATATCCTAAAGAGCAACGATTAAATTATATTCAACGGTTTTATGATGCCGTTTCACAATTTAAACTATCACTGCCAACCCCTATTATGGCAGGGGTTAGAACACCTACCCGTCAGTTCAGCTCTTGTGTGTTAATTGAGTGTGATGACTCCTTAGACTCTATTAATGCCACCTCAAGTGCCATTGTTAAGTATGTCAGTCAACGTGCAGGGATTGGCATTGGCGCTGGTCGAATTCGTGCCTTAGGCAGCCCTATTCGTAATGGCGAAGCCTTCCACACAGGTTGTATTCCTTTTTACAAGCACTTCCAAACAGCAGTTAAAAGCTGTTCTCAAGGGGGAGTTCGCGGTGGTGCAGCCACTTTGTTTTACCCTATCTGGCACTTAGAAGTTGAGTCACTGCTGGTGTTAAAAAATAACCGCGGTGTTGAAGAAAACCGGGTTCGCCACCTTGATTATGGGATTCAATTTAATAAATTGATGTATCAACGCTTAATTAAAGGTGAGCACATCACCCTGTTTAGCCCTTCTGATGTACCTGGCTTGTATGATGCCTTTTTTGCCGACCAGGAAAAATTCGAAGCACTGTATTTGCAGCATGAGCAAGATCCAGCCATCAGGAAAAAACAAGTCAAAGCCGTTGAACTGTTCAGTTTATTTTTACAAGAGCGTGCCAGTACTGGTCGGGTTTATTTACAGAATGTTGATCACTGTAATACCCATAGTCCATTTAAAGCGGATGTTGCTCCCATTAAACAAAGCAACTTGTGTCTTGAAATTGCTTTGCCCACTAAGCCACTTAACCGCTTTGATGATCCCAATGGCGAAATAGCTCTGTGTACCCTTGCGGCATTTAACTTAGGTGCCCTCACCGATCTAGACGAGCTGGAAGATTTGGCAAACTTGATTGTGCGCGCTTTAGACAGCTTGCTCAGCTATCAGCACTACCCTATTCCTGCAGCGCAAAACTCCAGCGATAATCGTCGTACACTAGGTGTCGGGGTTATTAACTATGCTTATTACTTGGCAAAACATGGCGCCAGATATTCTGATGGTTCGGCCAACAACCTAACCCATCGTACTTTTGAAGCTATTCAATATTACTTATTGAAAGCCTCTAATAATCTCGCTAAAGAACAAGGCGCCTGTAATAAGTTTAACGAAACTACCTATGCTGAAGGTATTTTACCCATCGATACCTATAAAAAAGACCTAGATGAGGTATGCCAAGAGCCTCTCCATTACGACTGGGAAACATTACGTACCGATATTAAACAATACGGCTTACGTAACAGTACCTTAAGTGCCCTCATGCCATCAGAGACTTCATCGCAAATTAGCAATGCAACCAATGGCATTGAGCCACCACGCGGCTATATCAGCATCAAAGCCAGTAAAGATGGCATCCTAAAGCAAGTCGTACCAGAGTTTGAACAACTCAAGGAAAAATACGAGTTACTCTGGCAAATTCCATCTAATCAAGGTTACTTACAGCTGGTTGGAATTATGCAAAAGTTTGTTGATCAAACTATTTCAGCCAATACTAATTATGATCCCAGTAAATTTGCTGATGGCAAAGTGCCAATGAAGTTAATGATTCAAGACTTACTCAGTGCTTATAAGCTGGGCGTCAAAACACTTTATTATCACAATACCCGTGATGGTGCTGAAGATACCCAAAATGATTTGGATGACGGTTGCGCGGGAGGCGCATGCAAAATCTAGCACACAAATGCTAGAGGCCCTGGCAGCAGGGCCAATTATTAGCCTGAACACCAATCTGAGCCGATATTGCGACCATGAGCTACACCACATTCAACCGTGAACACTTTTCTGCCACAAGCCAGCCAATGTTTTTTGGTCAGCTTGTCAATATTGCTCGTTATGATATTCAAAAATATCCAATATTTGAAAAGCTGATCGAGAAACAACTGTCTTTCTTCTGGCGCCCAGAAGAGATCGACCTATCTACCGATAGACGCGACTTTACTGACTTACCAGAGCATGAAAAGCACATTTTTATTAGCAACCTGAAATACCAAACCCTATTGGACTCTATTCAAGGGCGCTCGCCTAACGTGGCTTTGCTGCCTATTGTTTCATTACCGGAGTTAGAAACCTGGATCGAAACCTGGGCCTTTAGTGAAACGATTCATAGCCGCAGCTATACCCATATTATTCGTAATATCATGAGCCAGCCCAGTGAGGTATTTGATGATATTGTCACCAACCAGGCTATTCAAAAACGGGCAATTGCAATAACTCAGTATTACGACGAGCTCATTGAAGGTATCAATTTATATCATACCCTCGGCACTGGCACCCACAAAATAGGCAATGAAACCATTACCATCAGCCTGCGTGACCTAAAACGTAAGCTGTATTTAACCCTGGTATCAGTTAATGTATTAGAAGCCATCCGCTTTTATGTCAGCTTTGCCTGTAGTTTTGCCTTTGCAGAACGTGCAACTATGGAAGGCAATGCCAAAATCATCAAACTGATCGCCCGTGATGAAGCCCTGCACTTGACGGGTACTCAACATATGCTGCAACTGATGGCTAGTGGTGAGGATGACCCAGAAATGGCTGAAGTAGCCAAAGAGTGTCGTGAAGAAGCACATCGCATTTTTATTGAAGCGGCAGAGCAAGAAAAAGAGTGGGCAGAATACTTGTTTAAAGATGGCTCAATGATCGGGTTAAACAAAGATATCCTGGCACAATACGTTGAATATATTACCAACCAACGAATGCTAGCGATTGGCTTTACTGCTCCCTTTGAAACCAAAAACAACCCATTACCTTGGATGAACGCCTGGCTGGTAAGTGACAATGTACAGGTAGCTCCCCAAGAGGCAGAAATCAGTTCTTATTTGGTAGGTGCTATCGATAGCCAGGTAGATACCTCAGAGTTTACCGATTTCGATTTGTAATCTATTGCTAGTGCAAGATTCAAACACTGCACAAGCCTTGCAATAAAATATAGCCAATGCGAAGGGCTTTTAGGCAAGGCGAGTTCCAGTAGCAGACTTGCCCCCAGGAGCTTAGGTCAAACTAAGTGACTGGGGTGACAGTTAAACGCTCCATGCTTTAACTGAGTTTCCACCTTCCATGGTGGTCAAGAACGAAGATAACAATGCCTAAAGGTCATTCGCGAAGGATAAATATGGCAAATATCATTAAAATAATAGACGGCTTTAGTTTTATTCCTCGTGAAGAGCATACCCTGCTGGAAGCAATGGAAGCTCAACAACTGGTAACGGAATATCAATGCCGTCAAGGTTATTGCGGAGCCTGCCAGGTAGAACTAATTAATGGCAACATTAAATATACTGAAGAACCGATTGCGTTTACTCCCAAAGGGCGCATTCTTGCCTGCTGTGCCAAACCTACATCCGATATCACAATTGAACTACCCTACCCCGTTAAGCGAAAAACCGGCGAAATATAGTTACAACTCTTTTTGGCTTTAAAAGAATTAATAAACACCCAATTAGCTAATACATCATTATTTCTAACGATATAAATTAATGGCTATCCTGGTCTAAAATCACACCTTCCACTGGTTAAACGTGCACCACATACATTAGTTTTGATAGCTTCAATCAATTTATCGAGCAGTCCAGCATCTGCGGGTTCAGGATCAGTCTCAGCATGTACAATTGAAGCAACAGTTAACGCTAAAACAAACGTTACCTTCTTTAACATATTAAGCTCCTTTAGTTATATTTTGAAGGGCACCCTTAATAAAATATACAGCAGTAAAAGTACAACGAATGTAACGTTTGTTTATTGATGTGCATTATTATGTAAAAAGCACTATGATTTTGTTTTTTAATTCCATGTCATATTAAATAACTACCAGGGAATTTCCTGTCCATCATAAGCATAAAATGAACCACTGTTTTCCAGGGTTAATGACTTAATCACTTGGCGTAATCCACTAATTGAAGTAGTCACATCAATCAGTGCACTAGGCCCACCCATATCAGTTTTTACCCAGCCTGGGTGCAACAACGCAACCTTAATACTTTCACTGCGCAGGTCTTCCGCTAAGCTTTTACCTACCGCATTCAACCCTGCTTTAGAGCTTCGATAAATATAGCTGCCACCACTGGTATTATCCTCCATACTCCCCATTTTGCTGGTCATTAATGCAATGGTTTTCAGTTGACTACGACGGATATGAGGCAAAAACTGCTGTACCAATAACAAAGGTGCAACTGTGTTGGTTTTCAACGTATCCATCCAAGTATCTGCTGTTATTTCCCCCAAACCGATCCCTTTAGGCCCATAAACACCGGCATTACACCACAGCAGATCAATGGCTTGCTGATCAAGCTGTTTGGCCAATAAAGTGATTGACTCAAGGTCATTTATATCCAACTGATAGACACTGACTGATGGATTTTCTTGCGCCAACTGGCCCAGTTCTGTTGCAGTTTTTGGTGTACGACAAGTGGCTATTACCTGCCAGCCAGCACTTGCGTATTGCTTGACAGCTTCCAGCCCCAAACCACGATTAGCACCTGTGATTAAAACAGTATGATGATTTTCCATATTAGATATAACCCTTCAACTGGTATAGTGAAGGGTTCATTTTATGTCCAGATAATGATCGGGTCTACAGCTAAGCTACTATTGGTTGTTTAGTCAATCCAGCCAACCGCACCAGTAATCCCCGAAGCATTATCAGATGATGAGCTAAGACCAATACCTGTCAATACAACATGATTGGTATTGTAAAATCTATTCTTGATCTGATCTGTGCTTAGATCGAGCGGCTACTCATGACCACTGCCATTGGTAAAGAGACTAGCATGAAATGAAAATTTATTTTAAATTAGCGAGCAAGCCCTTAAAATCAAGTAAGTCCTACAATAGTATAGTCGACGTGCTTTGGCTTACTACAACTACAGTATTATAAGCTAATCAACTTTGTTTACAGCACTTCAAACATTGCCTGACATTCACCTATTTTTTATTTATTATTCTTTATTTTTTATACACACTCTTTGCATTAGGTGTAACAGCTATCAAATACAATCAATCACCTTTTCACAATTCATCCATTTATTAATTATCTCATCATACAGCCCTGAGGCTTTCATTTGTGATAGCTCTGCATTAAAAGCAACTGACAAAGCACGAATATTTGGATAATCTGACCTTTTAACAAACGGCATGGTATACCCTTTTTCAAATAAAATTTTCGTTGAATATGTGACTTTATGCCTTAGTTTCAAGTCATTAACAACAAAATGGCCTACTGTTTTGTCAATAATAAAAAAGTCTATCCTTCCATTGGCTAGTTTCAAAAAACTCTGTTGAACATCTGTTGCTTCTTCTAGTAATGGATTTAGCGTACCGTCGTTTCTATTTGGGTACTTTTGCCAAAATGAGTCATGGTAAGAATAACCTCTTACAACACCTATTGTCTTTAAATTTTTTAAGGGGGTATCATAGTCAATTTCAACCGGTTGACTCATTTTTCCTCTAGAAAAGAATATATAACTGCTTTTCCACATATCTTCTTGAGGATAATAGACAAAAGGCTCTCTAACTTTTTTACGCGATGCGCCAAGAATTGCATCTACTCTAGCGTTTTCAACTTCGTGCCACGCTCTTTTCCAAGGCATTAATCTAACGGTATATTCAACTCCAAACTTATCAAAAATATATTTAATAATATCTATATCAATACCAACAATCCTACCCTCGTACTCAAACTCATAAGGGGGAAATGACTCACCAACAATATTCAACGGGCGAGCCGATGCAGAAACTGAGTTAATCAGTATCCAAGCTGATAGAGTAAAAAACGCTAGAAAGATTTTCATAGTTAACTACTCAAATATGACTTCATTCAACCATTCGCTTTGCCTATAGACTAGGTTAAAAGCCACAGAATTACCATGAGGAGACCTATAGCAGACTATCGGACCAGGTCTTGCGTTGTTGCTACTTCCTGCTTATACAAAGAACTATAAGACCTGGCTCTAACTCGGTTTTCTAGCAGCTCAAAATCCAAAATCCATCCCCAATCTGCCTGGATTTTCGGTCGTTTAAGCGGTGTGAGTATGATTAAGTGATTAGCGATAAGGCTCAAGTGAAAACAAAGCTTTGGTAACCAAGACTCATCCACTAGATGCATAGCAAAGCTGCATATAACCAGCTCATATTGCTTGCCAGCTATACCACCTTGAGCAATCTCTTCGAAACTGAATTTTTCAGCATGCCTACCCGTGCGACTTTTATATGCCTTATATGTGTAAGGGTCAATGGCCTCAATATGGGTAAAGCCATATTTCTCCAGTATTATTGTGATCTCTCCACTACCGCAAGCCAAATCAAGCATACAACCCTTGCTGATTGATTTTTTACTAAGCGACTGCTTCAATAAACTTTCAAGTAGTGGCTCATGGGGGTTTCTATAAAACTCACCTTCATTTTTGTAATAGCCAGTGATTCCTTTCGCTCTATATTCATCTGATATTTTTTTATGCATGTAGCAACTTTTCAAATAAACTTTTGTATTATACCACTATGTGTTTTCAGTGAATGCCAGTTTCAACCCTAATGCAGCGAAGCTTCCAGCAAAACCTTTCTGAATCAGCATATTCACTTTTTCAGAGTGAATAATATAGTGACGAATACTATTCGCAAGCAGACCATAGATGATAAAAACGACAAAAGTCATAATCATAAAAACACTACCAAGCGCCACCATATTTAACATAGGTTGTTCTATTTGCTGGGGAAGAAACTGCGGTAAAAAAGCAAGGAAGAATATGGTTAGCTTAGGGTTAAGTATATTGATTAAAAAGCCTTTCAAAGCAACTGAAAATGCCCCTTGCTTTTCATGGTGCTCACTTTCTAGCGTTAAAGGAGCACTAGAGCGCCACATTGACCAAGCAAGAAACAACAAGTATGCAACACCAGCATACTTAATAGCTTGAAAGGCAAGTGCACTGGTATGAAAAATAACTGCCAATCCCATAACACTTGCTAGTAGTGATGGAACAATACCTAGTGTGCAGCCAATAGCTGCATATATACTCGCCCTTGCTCCCATAAATAGCCCTGTTGCTACTGTATAGAGCACTCCGGTCCCTGGTATTAACACAACCACTAATGAGGTAATAATAAATTCGATCGATATCATATTAACTATCCATTTTACAATAAAGTAATGTCAATTACTTTCATTTTCAAACTCCAAAAACTGTAGCTTGTGCTTGGCAACAATTTTCTTATGAACTCCACGGTATGCTTGTAATGCCGCTTTACTACAAATACGAAGGCCAGGGAGTTCCAGTCTATTATGAAAAGTATCAACTGGCCATTGCAATAAATAACAATCAGCAAAGAAGTTGGTCGTTAAGGTAACTGGATCAACAAGAAATAGTTCGACTCTAATAGAGTGGTATTCAAAAGCTCGTTTATGCGAGAAACGCTTTTCAGGAATATCTACAAGCGTATCGTCAGACTTAAGCAAATTATCTACACAAGTAAAACAGTGATCTTTTACTAATAGGTCAATATCACTATGCCAACTAGGCTCTCTTAGTTGATACAGTTCCTCTGCCCATCCGCCAAAAACCCAATTATCAACACCTTTTGCTAACAAATATTGGTGTACCTGACAAAGAAATTCAATATTATTCATTTTATAAATTCAAACTTTTCCGCTCATGCTCCAATAACCAACGTTTTCTCTCTAGCCCACCTGCATACCCTACCAGTTTACCATCTTTACCAATAACGCGATGACAAGGGATGATGATCGCTATTCGGTTACAGCCGTTAGCGGTTGCAACGGCTCTTACCGCTTTAGGTTTGTTTATTTTTTCTGCTTGCTGTTGATAAGAACAGGTTTGACCATAGGGTATTGCTTTTAAGCACTCCCAAACTGCATTTTGAAAATCAGTACACGGCGTGTGTAGTGTAACGGTAAAGGTTGTTCGTTCACCTGCAAAGTATTCAGCTATTTCTTGTTTAGCCTGTTTAATATGTTGATTTTCACCAGCAATGATTTTCGCTTTTAATCGCTGTTGTAAATCTTTAAACTCGGTTTCCAACATGCGTCTGTCAACAAATTCTAATAAGCAAACGCCTTGATCTGTTGCACAAACAAACATTGGCCCTAGTGGTGTGGTCAACCGGCTTATTAAAATAATATCATGGCCAGTACTATTTTTAGGCGATTTGCCAATAAATTTTTTATAAGTATAACCGAAACCGCTAAGTGAATCATACCCTGCATCAAAAGCCGTTTCAGTTGCGGTTTTGCCATCTTTCAATTCTTGAAGCGCATTATTGATTCGATACATCCGTTGATAAGCCTGAAAAGTCATCCCATAATTTTTTTTAAACCACCTTCTCACTAGCTCTGGACTGATTTGATGTTCTCGCAGTTGCCAGTCTGTAATTTTTTCCTTGGGATTTTCCTTCACCAGTTTTATTGCTTGTTCTACTGGCTTTGGTGCTTCATTAGCATTTTCAGCAGGCTTGCATACTTTACAGGGTCGGTAGCCTGCATCCAAAGCCTCTTTTAAGGTGGTGAAAAATTCAACATTTTCTAACTTGGGCTTGCGCGCTCGACAGGTTGAAATACAGAACACAGATGTAGTTTTCACCCCCACATAAAATATGCCTACGTAGCTTGGCTCTCTATCCAATAGCGCTTGATAGTAGTTACTTATTGTTTTCTGATCTGTTACTAGCATTTATATAACCTTAACGTCCATATAGCCCACAAGCCGAGGCCATATTCTCTTAGCTATACAGTAGCCAATATGGCTATCAACCGACAACCGAAAACTGAACAAGTATTTTTGGAGATGTGGCTGTCGCAAAACTTAGCGGATATGGGGTGGCAGGGTGTTCTGTAGCTAAGGGCAAGTCTGCTACTGCAAGACTTTCGCGACACCCTCAGATTCTAGGAGCATCTGATCAGATATTTCTTTTACTTCGACAATAGAAATACCCAACCAGACTCAAGCATCAAGCTCAACCAGCAGAGTTAATCTTCAAAGTAACTTGCCTCGGTAACTGGTAACTTTCAAACGACACCTTTAGTATTTCTTTGGTTGCATCCCAGTCTGTCGTCATATATTGATCCATACCTTGTTTAACCTCAATTTGCCAGCCATTGGGAAAATGACGATGTGCCGGTATATAAATTTCTGTTGGCGCAGTTATTTGAGGGTTGTGATTAAACGTTAAGGTAAATTCTTTTTTATCCGGCTCATATAAAAAGTTAACAATTTGCCCAGCTACCGCTCTGGGGTATACCCGAACCAAACCATCTACCAGTACTGTTTCCTTGCCCTGAGCATCCGTTGGCGCCCATGAGCCTGGGTCATTGGACCAAAATGCCCAACTGGCTCCCATATGATCCGCCATAGTGGTCACATCATTTATAAAACGTAAGGCGCCTTCCTGATTAGGACTAATACCAAACTCACCCACTACCAAAGGTACTTTCATTTTATTCAGCTCTTTTACACGCGCATCGGGCCAGGATTTAAACGCTAATACATTACCTTTATAGGCAGCTCCTTCATGGACCAAAACGGGATAAAAATGCGGTGCATAAACAATTCGCGAGCTGCCTGGCCTTGGGTCGTCAATTACACCCAACGTAGAAGCTACTCCGAAATTAACCCCAAATGCCTGTGGCTCAATAAATAACCAGGTGTCATTATCTACTGCCCTAATTCTGCTAATGACGCGATCATAAAAAGGCTTTAATTTAAGTGGTTCAAACAATGGCCAAACGGAGCTGCCACCATAAGGCTCATTCATCAGGTCATAGCCAATCACATTTGGGCTGTCTTTAAAGTATTTCGCGACCTGCTGCCAGGCATTGGCATAGTGTTGTTGTAAATAGCTATGGCTGCCTGAGCCATCCCAGAAATTATCAAAGGCTCTGGTAACCCCCAGCTCTAAGTAAGTTAACCACCAGGGTGAACGAACCGTAACCGGTAAGCCATCCGTAACGGTTGCCCACTCCGGTGCACCATCACCACCAAACTGTAATGCATACAAATCCTGATGCATATCCAACAACACATACATATTATGCTTAGCATACCAGCGTACCCTTTCTGCAATTTCAGCTAAATACTGCTGATCATAAACACCTGGCGCTGGCTCTAGGCGATCCCAAAAGATCAAAAAGCGAACAAAATTAAAGCCCCACTGATTAGCAGCCCTTGCTACATCTTTTTCTTCAATCCAAGGTAATCGGTTGGGTGCAGATTTAGCACTACTGCTGGTATTAAGGCCATGCAATACCAGGGAACGGCCATGTTGATCCGTAATATAACGGGGCTGATCTGGCTTAATTTTACAGCCTGCTATCACTAAAGCCATGGCTAACAAAATTAACCAGCTAAAAGGTCGTAATAAATCCTTTACAGAGTAAGTCATAACTAGTCCTTTTTTATTATTTTTTACTTTTTTGGATGCTTTTTAAACCATATTATAAGTATTTACCGAAACATTGTTACTCATCTACGTATAGTTCATTATAATGCCGCCCTTAATTTCAGCAATTGGCAGGTAATGCGGGCAACGCTATTAGGAACACTCAAGTAATATAATTCTTCAGGTGTTCCTTATGTCCAAAAGACTTCAGCATGCAGCATTTATGTAGCCAGAGTGAAGCGTATACCCTTCACTTTGGGTGTAGCGGGCGTACTATCGAAAACAGCCCTAACACCTTGGTGCTTACTTACCCAGTAGGAGCCCTCTCCCGGATTACCCTACAACTGAACTATTACATTTTTGCACGCTGATAGGTTTTTAATGAATCATAACGCTAGTTTTAAAACAATTGATATTATTGCTATTGGGCTAATGACTTTTGCCCTATTTCTTGGTGCGGGCAATTTAATACTACCGCCAGGTTTAGGCTATGATGCGGGTGCTGAGCTAACACCTGTCATGATTGGTTTTTTGCTTACAGGGGTTGGGTTACCATTACTAGGTATTGTTGCCACTGCAAAAATGAATGGCGGCTTACCCACAATTACTAAGCACTTACATGCCAAAGTAGCCTTTATTATTGGGCTGGTTATTTACTTGTCGATCGGCCCATTGTTTGCGGCTCCAAGAACGGCAGTTGTGGCTTATGAGATGAGTGTCATTCCACTAGCTGAGTTAACAACTGAGCCTAACCAGTACCTCTGGTTGTATTCCATTGTTTACTTCAGTGCAGTGCTGTTAATTTCATTGTTCCCAGGTAGGCTGATGGACTCTATTGGTAAAGTCATTACCCCTCTATTAGTGGTTGTACTAGTACTGATTGCAGCTGGCACCTTCCTTAACCCACAAGGTGAACTACAATCAACTACTCAAATAGAAGGCTCTCCATTTAGTAAAGGCTTTACAGAAGGCTATCTAACCTTAGATACCTTAGCATCGTTGGTGTTTGGTATTGTCATTGTTAATAGCCTACGCCAGCGAGGCATTACTGATTCCAAGCAGCTAACAAAGTACACCTTGGCTGCCGGGTTTATTGCCGCAGTTGGTTTATCGTTAGTTTATATCAGCCTGGCATACCTGGGTGCTACCAGCCATGGCTTAATGGCTGAGAAAATAAATGGTGCTCAGATGATTGGTGTGTATATCAATCAAATTTATGGCCACTGGGGACAAGTCATTTTAGCCATTGCGATTACTTTAGCTTGCTTCACCACAGCCGTTGGATTAATGACCTCTTGTGGTGAATATTTTCATGAATGCTGGCCACAAGTGTCATACCGTACCTTTGTGATAATTTGTACAGCACTTACCGCGTTAGTAGCTAATGTTGGCCTTAGTCAGCTGATGACATTGGCTATCCCGGCATTACTCGCTATCTACCCCGTTGCGATTGGCTTAATACTGCTGTGCTTTATCAGCGACCGATTGTCAAACCCTCGCTTGGTGAATAGCCTGACCTTACTGGCCATTTTCTGTGTGAGCTTATTTGATGGTTTGAACGCTGCTGGTATTGAAGCCATTAAGCCAGTCCATGACGTATACCAGCAACTACCATTTGCCAGCCAGGGGCTTACTTGGTTAATTCCTGGTATTGCAGGCTTTTTAATTGCAGTGGCGCTAGCCAAGCTTTCAACCAGTAGCCGATTGGCTCCTACATCTTAAGCACCACACTTCAGGGCTGTCTTAATAAACAGGCAGCCCTGCTCTCTTTCTCCCGTTTTGTTTTCTACAATCTCTTTATTCTGCATCCACTCTTGCTACAACGGCTTTGCCTACGGCAAGCCAGCAGGCTAAAATAGCAGCACCTCATTTCTGATACAGGAAAACTATGAGTATGCGTTATCTATCTGTTTTTATTTTAGCAACTCTGATTGCCCTAATAACTGGTTGCAGCAAAGTGACCAGTGAAAACTACAACAAAATTAAACTAGGTATGGCAAGCAGCGAAATAGAGCAAATTTTAGGCAAGCCGACTAAATGTGATGCGATTTTGACCGCCAAACAATGTGTATGGGCTTCTGGTAATAAGTCAATTGATGTGAAGTTTGTGAGTGACAAAGTGGTACTATTTAGCAATACCGGGCTTTAAGACAGACACTGCAGCAGAACGTTTTTCTTTTACCCAAGGTTTTAAGTGTTATTACACTCATACCTTTGAAAATCGATAGTCAGTAGGAATGGCATTGAGATCTCACCTTAAGGGTGCTTAATCAATGCCAATGCCACACTGATTGACACTAAGCCAAACTCCCGCCTAATAGCGTAAATATTTTTCAACCAATTATCCGACCAGTCGATCATAAACAGTGCATAATGAAAGAATACTAACGCAGCCAACCAAGCTGCCCACCGCACGACTTTTAGCGAATCGACGGTGAGAGCAGCACCCAGCGCAGCTAATAAAAAAGCAGGGGCAGCAAAGGTAGGTATATGACCAAAACCACCAAACAACGCAGCCACTACCAGTGGCAAAATTAACGCATAGCGTAATTTACCCCACAGTCCATACCAGTACTTTTCAGAAATGACACCATTCAGCTCATTACTAATACTATAGAGCCCTGGCCCTAGCTTATATAAAACAAAGGCTGCGATTGCCATTGCTACTTCGCGAATTTGTACAAGAGGGGCTGGAGCTGTATAAACCGCTACTTCCAGCTGAACATTAGGAATCGTCATAACAGGCAATGCAATGACATAAAAAACTAACATAAAAAATGTCAGCATCGCATTCCACTTAACCGCCAAGCCTGCTATCAGACTGCAACCAACAACTAATTCAATCATTGCCATCAGTGCTAGCAAACTGGCAGGCGTTAACAAGTGCCCCCAACTGCTTTGGAACAAAAAATACTGAAAAAATTGATTAATATAACCTGCTGTGCCTAAATAAAAGCCCAACATGTCAGCAAACTGGGAGGGAGACAATAGTCCTAAAAACTTAATTAACGCTTCAACGACCAACCACCCACCCAAGCCCAGCCGAAGAATAAAGGCTGTTCTCATTACTGAAACTTGATAACTAGGTCTAGTTTGAAGCCCCCCTATTAATACCTGTAACATATGTCACTCTACACATAAAAAATCTCTACTGATTACAAAGACCTTGGAAGTAAGCTTTTCCTTTCAAAATATTCAGTGTAAAGAGGAAGTAAAGGTAAGCCAGATGCTACAAGTCAATCAATAAATTTAGCTAAACGGTCATTTTGTTATTAAACAACTCAGGACTACTAATTGAGATACTCTGATTTAAAATAATTATGATGAGAAGCCCATTCAACGGTCTTCAGTGACTATTGATATTTCTTTCTTACACTATCCATTTCACCACTTTGTTTCATCCTGCTGATAATTTGATTGACTTCCTTAATTGTGTTTTCTGCTACCGATTTAGAATAGATAATATAATGCTGATATTTTCTAAACGACATTGGCAGTACCGTTACTTTATTTTTAAATCCACCCATTTTAATTGAATAAAGCATTCCATAATCATAATAGTAAAAAAAACGGCCACGCTTATTCACTAGCTTTTTCAAATTATCAATAGGTGTATAGCCAGCTTCATCAATAATCAACTTTTCGGGCCTTTTCTTTAGAAAACGAGAAGTGGCTGTGCCAAATACCGTTAAAATTACCCCTTTATTACCTAATGCAGCAATATCAGCAAATGAAGAAACTTGTATTAACATATTAGTTAGTACTTACAGCTTTATTGCTAAATTATGTAACTTAGAAAGTTTCGACTTTTTGCTTTATCATCCCATCTTGGGGTTAATTACCCCCTTTCATGTTAAAGTACTCTGACTCGTAGGTTATGAAAGTGGATATAATCAGGCGCTTAGGCTTGCTTGGCCTTTTAGTTGCTATTTCACAAGTAGTGATTGCAAAAAACAATACAAAAACAGTTGTTGTATACTCAGTGACGAGCTTTAGTAAACAAGCGAGTAAAGCGTTTAGAAAAGCCACTGGTATTAAAGTACATGTTTTAGAGAGATCAGGAAGTGGAGCAACTCTGGCACGAATCACAGGAGAACGACTAAATCCTAAAGCCGATGTGTGGATAGGTGGTAGTCTAGGGGCGCATGCACAAGCAGCATTTAACGGTTTAACCGAACCTTATCGGCCAAACAATTTTGATGAACTGGACCCAGGATTTCGTGACCCTTTAGGCAATAATCGGGTAACTGGCCTATATACCGGTGTACTAGGATTTATTGTCAATTATGATGTGCTAAAAGAAAAGCAACTCCCCACCCCTGATAGTTGGCAATCACTACTAGAGAGTCAGTATCACGGTTTGATTGGTATGAAAAGCCCTTTGGTTTCAGGAACAGCCTATACTACACTCGCTACCTTAGTTCAAATGATGGGAGAAGATGCTGCATTCAGTTATCTAAAAAAACTCTACCATAATCTTTCTGGATACACCCACTCACATACAAGGCTCACTTCTCAGGGCAAACTAGGGATTACAATTACCTTTCTTCACGAAGCCATTGAGGAAAAGCACAAATTTCCAGAAAAAAATATTGATACGATCATCCCAAAAGAAGGTACTGGATATGAAATAGGCGGTTTAAGTCTCATCAAAAGTGGTCCTAACCCAATAGCCGCTAAACACTTTATTAATTTCATCCTCTCAGAAAAAGGCCAAATCCTATTCAATCAAACTAACTATCAATTTCCAGTTAATGTAAAAGTTCAAAAATTCTCCAAAGCACCCAAAATTGATAAACGTAAACTAATAAACTTTAATTTTGCTTGGTCTGGTAAAAACCGCCAACGTCTTATCGATTTATATAAACAAGAAGTATTAGCTAACCCAAACAAAGCCAAACTCAATTATTAAACAAAAACCGCAAACTTAAGCAAAATAATAGACAGTAAAAAAATGGCTCGCAAAACCTTCGACAATATAAAATTAAAAAGCAAGTTAATATTCACTTACTTAATCATAGGCATTGTTCCTTTTGTCGCTATATCTTTGTTAATGCTGAACTACTTCACAAAAAACTTAGAGCAACAAGCATTTAACCAGCTGCTTTCACTGCGCGACATAAAAAAATCGCAATTAACTGAGTACTTCGAACAGGTAAAAAATCAAACACAGTATTTCGTTGGCAGTATTGATAAAGAAAACATGAACACGACTAACACTCGTGTACTTCAGTACTTAATTGATTTTAGAGAAGATATAAAGCCTTTAGCAACTAATAATCAAAATGCATATACTATTCTACAAAAACTATACGTCACTGGAAGTGAAGACGAGCCAACAGATATTCAACTTAACCGCGATTACTATGACTATACCCATGAAGAAATACATCCTTTCTTAAAAACATTTGTTAATCAGTTTCATTTCGATAACCTCTATCTCGTTACTAGTAGTGGTAATATCGTCTATTCAGTGTTCAAAGAAACAAGCTTTGGTACCAACCTTATCAATGGCAAATATGCCAGCAGTAGTTTAGGTCAAGCATTTATACAAGTTAAAAATGCTGTAACAAATAACAGCGCAATGAGTCACAGTGTGTTTTTTTCCGATTTTGATCAAATTAACTCAAATATATCAGCTTTTATATCAATGCCACTTTATGAATATGGTAAGTTTCAAGGGGTCATTATCTTTCAACTACCCTTCAGCCATATTAACAATATTATGTCAACTCGCTCTGGGTTAGGTGAAACAGGTGAAACCTATCTTGTAGGTTCTGACCAACTGATGCGCTCTGAAGGTTATCGAGCACCACGCCAATACTCCATAAAATCAACTCTCGATAACCCTGCTTCCCCTCCAATAGCAACATTGCCTGTACAGACAGCACTCAAAGGAGAAGCTAATATATTAGTGACAACCTCCTATTTAGAGGATGAGGTACTGAGTGCTTATACACCTATTGATGTCTTTGGCTACCGTTGGGCATTAATAGCAGAGGTATCAACTAACGAAGCATTTGCAACGATCAATCAGTTACAACTATTGGCAGTCTTCATTGCTTTGGTCATTATCATTGCCATCATATTTATTGGTTATACCATTGCCAGCACTATTGCAAAACCTATTCTTACCCTAACAGACGCTGCAGAAAAAATTGCTGCTGGCAATTTACAACAAGCAATTGATATCCAACGTCAAGATGAAATCGGCCGATTAGCCCATAGCTTTGCTATCATGCGTACGGCAGTAGCCGATAAAATACATGAAATTGAACAGCAAAATATAGCGCTTAAAAAACTTGATGAATTTAAAAATAATCTATTAGCAAATACTACCCATGAATTAAAAACCCCTTTAAACGGCATTATTGGACTCACTGAGTCGTTAGTTGGTCAAATACCACAACGTTACACAAAGACTTTACATAATATCATCAACAGTGGTCGTCGATTATCAAACTTAGTCAATGATATTCTAGATGCAGCCAAACTTAAGCAAAAACAAATTCAACTAAAAGCTCAACCGTTAAACCTACGTCAAATCGTTGATTTAGATATTTCAATATCAGCCTCCTTAATTGGTGACAAACCAGTCAACCTGGTTAATCTAGTACCAGACTCAATATGCGTACAAGCAGACCAACATCGACTGCAACAAATACTGCAAAACCTGATTGGTAATGCCATCAAGTTTACTGATAGAGGTGAAATCCAAATCCTCGCTCAACCACGACAACATGTTATTGAAGTCAGTGTTATTGATACTGGTATTGGCATTAATATCAATGATCAACAGCGTATTTTTGATGCCTTTGAACAATCGGAGTCAGGTGCCAATCGAAGTTACAGCGGAACAGGTTTAGGCCTGGCGATTACAAAGCACCTAGTAGAACTCCATGGTGGAAGTATTCGAGTAGACTCAACTCCCACCAAAGGATCAAGTTTTATTTTTACATTACCCATTAGCCATGAATCCCCTAAGTTTCAGGAAACAGCGCTAGAACCTACAGTGGAGTTCAGTCAGGTACTAGAGCCACCTCAATTAAATCAAGGTAAAGAAAAAGACTTTGTCATTCTAGCCGTTGATGATGAACCCATTAACTTAGACATTATTTTAAACCATTTAGCCAATAGCAGTTGCCAAGTTGTCCCGGCCTATTCAGGTAAAGAAGCCCTTCATAACGTTAAAAAAAATAAACCAGACCTTATTCTATTAGACGTTATGATGCCACAAATGGATGGCTATGAAGTTTGTAATATATTACGTGAGCAATACACCAGTTATGATTTACCTATTATCTTCCTGACGGCTCGTAACCAGTTAAGCGACTTAATCTATGGTTTTAATGTAGGCGGTAATGACTATCTGACCAAGCCTTTTTTCAAAGATGAATTACTAGCACGGATTAAAGTTCAACTAGAGCTATTAATTCATCGTAAACGAATGAAACAGCTACATCAGTTCTCAAATAACATCAGCCAGTTTAAATCCCATGAAGAAATGGTGCAGGCAACATATGAACTTCTTGTGAGTGACCCTTTAATAGAAGCAGCCGTAACCTTTTTTGAAGGAAAAGTAACCAGCAATACCCCCTCTGCTACAGGCCAGTTGACTCAATATCCACCCTCATTAGATAAAGAAATAGAGCTGACTGAAATTAATAGCCACTTAGTTTCAATGTATATCAAAGTCTCTAACTTTTATGCTTTAGCTGCAACTTTCCCTAAGTCCTCTTCAGAAGAGTGGCTACGCACTATTGTATTACAAGCGCATAAAAGTATAGAGCAAATCCGGCGCATCAGCTCAAGTCCTGATAATGCTATTATTCACAAACATATTGTGCCGTGTCTTAAAGATATTCTGTATATCAAAGTTGAAAAAAATTATTGCATTCTTGTTAAATATAATGGCCAACGTGTCACTGAAGAAATACTGCGCATCCCATTCAAACAAGTACTTTTTTATATAGAAAAAGACCATCTTTTTCAGGTTCATCGTTCCTATGCTATCAATCCCAACAAAATACAATCTATAAGTAACAATAAACTCACTATTTACCTTGAAAATGATTTAGAGGTACCTATTGCTAAGAAGTATCTACCTGATCTTAAAAGCCACTATCCCGAAAAATTCACTGGCGCTGTACTAATGACTTAAGAGCTTAGCTCAGAGTTTTCAGCAGACCACTGTGTCTATGTGGTCTGCTGAAATGTTCCTGCTAGGCTCTGTAATTGCTGGTTATTGAGAGCAACTGACTGTTTCGCCTACTTCTAGAACTGTATAGCTAGAAGAGTCAACACTAATGCTGGTGCACTTGTAGATAGGCCCATCCATTTGCTGGGTTTTCAGTTCATAGTAGAATTTACGGTAATCAGAGCTAGGCTTAGAGTACTTCAAATGAATTAAGAATTGACCACTAGTCAGCGCCTGCACAGAAGCATCATTACTGATATTAGTTAATGTGTTAGCGCTAGCAACTGTTGAAGTGAATGCCAAAGCACCTAATAACATAGCAATTTTTTTGTTCATGATAATTTCCTTACTGTTGTTCAACCTACATTGAATTTAGTTTTTTATTGTTCATGAATGCCTGTAGCCTATTTCACTAACTAATAAAAAACTTTTCGTGAAAGGGTTACTAAGCGAGTGTTCTTGAAACACCACCTATGTTAGCCAATCAAATCAAGCGAAACTATCACTTTGGGACAACACAAACTGTTATGGGATAAACAGGGTAAGTTCTGGGATAACAGTCATGTGGCTTGGGATAACAGCACGTTTATCAGCTGTTATTGAGTAAAGGGCACCTCTAATACTTTATCCCATTTAAATGCTTCGTTATCCCAAAGGCTTATTAAGGATGCCTGTAAAAAGCTTGTTATCTAGATTGAAAAGGTCCAAATACAGCCAACACCTCACGTTTGGTACTGGAGTCATCTAATATAATAACTTGATAGTGATTTCCACCATCATAAACTCTGACCACTATATGCCCATGGGTTGCACTGTATACTCGATTTACCTTAGAGCCAATTACATTTTTTGTTGCAGTTAATAGGTTATTAGCAAAAATAAAACGCTCACCAGGATAAAGTGTTGTCGATATCATTCGACTAAGCACTTCATCCCCCGGATGATCAGAAGACCAACTTTGCTGAATCCATACCTTTGGGCGGATAGTACGTACATAATAACTACTTTGCGAATCACTATTACCATGATGATTTAATGTCGCTACGTCAACCGGCCCAATCACTGGCGCGACTTTCGCTTCTTCGCTGGAAAAATCAGCTGCTCCATAATCATCATTCCCAGCAATATCACCTCCTGTGTAATAATCAAACATTCCATAGCGGATACGAATACCAATACTCAAGTTGTTTTCACCAGGCTTTTTACCTTTATCAATTAAAGAAAAGGTTGATTGCCCCCAACCTGTCCAAGCTGTGCCATTACCATGAATATTTCTAATTTCAAAGCCTGGGTAATCATTTGGTGCTTTTTGTAGCTTGATTTGATTCTTAGAACCGACCGCTATTTTTTGCACCTTCATTCCATATTGCTTTTTATGAGCGGCTAAAAACTGCCAATAAGCTTCCATCGTTTTCATATACGATTGGTCATCAAAGTCTTCCGATACTAGCATTTTTTGCCTAAATAACTGGGTTTTCATTGGCTCAGGTAGGGAGTATTTAGGATAAGCTCTGTCAATGAATGTACCAACTGGTATTGTTTCAACCACTTCGGTTATACCCGAAACAGGAAACGCCCCCAATTTTGATAGGGTTGAGGTTGAATCAATTTCCCCCATATGGTCTTCATGAAAATGCGTAATCACAGCGTAATCTATATTGGTCGCTTTAGGAGTAGGATGAAACTGCTGTATGTAATCAATAACCCACCTGCCAGCCGTTTTACTAGCATTAGGCATTAACTTCGCATTTCTCGCTGTTAACGTGCGCGATCGGGCCTCTGAAATATCACCTGTATCTATTAATAAAGTCGTACCATCAGGTAAAACAATAAAAGCAGCATCCCCCCTGCCCGTACTGATATGATGTAAATCTAAATAACCCTTCTGCCATTCAGGTAAAGAGTCACCAACCATATTTTTTGGTATTCGTTCTGCCACACTAACTGTTGACACAACACACACTAAACAGCCAATGAAAAACCTTATTACAACCATTAATTTGCCTACTCTTTATTAGTTAAAGCATTTATCACCCAATAGTCACAATATATTTTAAATACCGCACTTTAGGTAGCTTTTAAACATTTGTGAAGAATATACTCATCGAGCAATTGGCTTATAATTGTATGTTATCCCTACTTTAACTTGCTTTACCCCAAAAACGTCATCCGTTATCCCAAAACGATTCTCCTTGCCCCAAATCATTTTTTGCAAAGCAAGTGCTGTGGTTATATTTATCTCGTTAACCAAGAATAAGTTAACTCAACAACAAGCATTCTGAATAAAATTCAACCACTAAAAGGTATTTCACATGAAAAAGTTATTATTTTCTGCTGCACTATTTGGTTTATCTTCTATCACTTCTGCTGAGTATATTAATGGCGTCACTATCGATAGAATTCAGGTTAGCAATATTGTCCAAATTACAACTAACTTATCAGTGCCAAACACCTGCAGCTACTTTGGCGCAAAATTCAAATTTGACTCCCAAACGCCTACAGGTAAGAGTATGCTCAGCTTAGTATTATTGGCTAAAGCCACAGGAAAACCTCTTTCTATTTGGTACACCCCAGCCACAGGCGCTGGAGATGAAAACTCTGGGTGTAATCCAGGTAACTTAGCTGTGGTTAATGAAGTTGGTATGTATTAGTACTGTTATTTCAACACTGACTATAAGCCATTGACAAAGTGAAAAGCACGCACACTTTAGGTCAATTTGCTAACTAACAAATGCAAGAACAAACCACCATACATCGCCATTACAGGACTTAGTGAGATGGGCCATGAAATGCTTAAAAACGAAGTTTAGCCAATTAGCAATATTATTAACAGTATCAAGCTTAAGTTATGGAGAAACAATTTTTCTTAGTGACGATATTGTTAAACAATATGCTCCTGTCGTTTATCTACATTCTGATGAAAAATTTCAACCATCATCGTTAGAGTGGTTTACTGATAGCCCTCAAATCAGCTTTGATGGAGCAAGGTATAACTATAACCAATCATTCGATGGTAACTATCATAATCCATCCAATGCAACCGTATTGTATGGACAAAAACCAGGAGCATCAGACACTCCCCCTCCCTATTATGCTATTGTTTACCCAAGAGGCAATAACACTACTGATGTAGTATATGCAATGTTTTATCCTTACAATCAAGGGAAAAAAGGCTGTGAGTTTTTACAAGGGGACTATAAGTTTAATGGATGGGAAGACTTATCAGGTAGTACAGCATGTAAATTAGCATCTGTTGCTAATTATAATAAGTCATACGGTAATCATGTCGGCGATTGGGAATCAGTTACTGTTCGCTTTAATGGTAATACACCTATTGCTGCCTATTTAAGTGCTCATGGGGATCGACCAAAGCATAACTGGAACGAACTGGAGTTTGATGGTCAACGCCCAATAGTGTATTCCGCCTTAGGTTCACATGCTTTGTATAAAAATCAAGGCTACCACACTTCTAATATTACCGATATGCCAACGACTGTAGATGTCGCCATGTGTGCAGCATTTCCTAAAACCTATTCATCCTGTAAAGAAGTATGTATTCCAGTAGTAGGTTGTCATGATGTGTGCTCTCCCCCTATTCCTGATGTTTGCACTAATGTCAGAATGAACTTACGGGAACCTACCAACCGAGGTACTCAATGGAAGCCCTCTGCCAATGATATTCAGGTAATTCATTGGCATGGTCGAGTAGCAGGAGCTGATAGCCCACTCACTAGAAATTATGTGGATAAAGAGTCCTGGTTAAACTTTACTGGTCACTATGGTAATGCAGCTCAAGGTGATGAACAAGGTGGTGAAAGTGAGCTTAATAGTGGCCCCACTGGCCCATTAGATGAGAGCCTTTTTAATAAGATCAGTGGTGGAGCAAAAGACTTAAGCTTTTTAACCCCTAATGAAAAGAGTCAGTGGGTAGGCCTAACCACTGAAGTAATCGCTCATATTATTACTCAAACATTATCAGATTAGTTCCAGTATTAAAAAACAGTAAATCTATGGAGTTTTACTGTTTTTTAATTCAACAAGAAAGAGTTGCTTATAATGTTCAGTATTCATAAATTTATTCAACGCTTGGTTAATTAGCTCAACATCCTTTACAGGTACTGTTTTCTTACTAAACATATAGTGTACAGGTGTTTTTCTTACTATATAAGGATGCAGCTCTACTTGCTCCATTAAACCTTTTTTTCTTATCTCAGATAGCATATATAATCTATCACTAAGCAATGCATCTATTCTATTTGAAAGCAACATCGCATAACGATCAGAATGATCGGCAACGTTAATTATTAATTTTTTAAAGTTATTATTATCCATTAGCTTAGCAAACTCTTTACCTTGCCAAGCACCAATGATAGTGCCAATTCTCATGTTAAAATTTACTACATTACCTAATGTCTTTAATGGCCACTTTTGAGTTTCATTTTTTCTGATTAACAGACGGCCTTCTTCATACCGATAAGAGTCTGAAAATATTGCATACTGTTCTCTTTCTGCTGTCTTAGAGGCTAACCCTGTCATATCTAACTTACCCTCTTGAATCTGTATAATTATTCTAGCCCACGGCATATGTACAAAGTCTATGCGACAACCTGCTATCTTAAACACTGCTTGAGTAAGTTCGTAATCCAGACCAGTCACTTTCCCCATTTCACCTTTATACATATAAGGTGAGAAAGATGCATAGCCCATTTGATATTTGTTTTTTTCACACTGTCCTAGTGCGATACCACTAATAGAAAATAAAAAAATAGTCAAAGCATACGAATGATTCATATATTAATTAACGCCATATTTAGCAAATATGGCTCGCACTTCTCCACTCTCTTTCATCTCTTTTAAGATTTGATCATACTGGCTGATAACCCTTTCCATATCAGGGTAGTCTGAAGCTTTAACAAAGGTATTATAATAAGGCTTGTCTTTAACTGACTTAGGTAAATAACTGATTTTATCCCGATAGTTACCAACCTTGGCTTCGTAAAGAGTCGCCATCGTTGGTAAAGGAACTATGTCAATTCTACCAAGTAATAGTTTTTTCATATGTAAATCATTAATAGGCACTTTATCCACATAGAAAATACCCGATTCAGCTGCTTGCAAAAACTCTGGTGTATAAGAGAACCCCTCCGTCATTCCCACCTTAAGTCCTTTTAAATCTGCAAATGTATCATATTTAATTTTCCCCATATTTTTTCGCAAAATAAAAAAGTGATATTGCGTTGTAATATGAGACTCTTTTGGGTATATTAAATATTTAGTCCGCCATTTTTTGTAGGAATAAGTAAATACCATATCCAGTGTTTTGCTGGTTTTCCATAACTGTTCCAAACGAGAAGATGAACTGATAATCACCACTTTATAATCAAGGTTTAACTTTTCAAATACCCTACCAATAATATCCACATCGATACCTGCCAGTTTCCCATTACCATCTATATAACGAACGGGTATTTCTGGAATACCACCAATGATTAACTGTCTGGCTATCGATTGTTCACTAACTGCTATAAAAAAAGCTATGATAAAAAGTTTTTCTATAATGAGTTGCCTTATAAAAAGTAGCAATACACTCTCTCCTTAGACATACTCTGTTAGTTTTTAGTCTAGTCCTGTTAAACACCTTGACTCTCATTTATGGGAGCAAGTCAACCAAGAAGTTATCAAATCGACTACCATTGCTTCCCCAACTATAAGGGGCAATTGTACCTTTGTTTAAACTACTATCCTCTACATTAAATATCGTCTCTCCATCAATGATCACTTGTATATTGTTGCCGTTAGCAATGACTTTTAATTGATAGGTTTTGCCTTGCTGATAAACTACACTATCTTCAGCCAGTAAGGTATAACTGTCGCCTACCCGTTTAACTAAACGCCGATACTGTCTCTGCTTATCCCATGAAAAACGATAGTAATGTTGATGATCCTGATAACGAAATGCCACCCCTACTGCATCATCGTCATCACTGCGTATCAAACAGTTTAATTGGTAATTTACCCATTGCTTCCCAGGTTGATAAACTAGAAATGTGCCTTTTTTGGTAATATCAGTAGCATCTGTTGGTGGGCCAAAAACATTCGCATCTTCAACTAACATGCCTTGTGAAATATGCCAGTGTGCAGGTGCAGCAATATTACCATCAGTCACGACTTGCCAAAATGCTTGATTAAACTCAGTGAAATCTTCATCCATAATTCGGTCAGGAAGCTCATTATCAATAACAGTTCCGTAATATATTTGTTGGGTACTCAAATTATTATTTGTGAGTGTGGCTACAATTTTTACTGGTTGCACTTTATCTACTTCAGCTACTTGATAATTAATTGCAGCAGTATTTGTAGCACTTAACTGACCGGTTCCTATCAGTTGCCAATTATACTGAGTAGTTGGTGCCGAATCATTATCCACGGCTACTGATAAGCCCACCTGACTGTTTTCATTCACTATCGCTGGTAATCCCTGTTCAGCACTTATTTGAGGTGGTTTCAAGCCAGTACTTAAATCAGTCACCAATAGCTCACTAAATTCACTTCCTATGTTAGCCCAACTATATAAGGCAATGGTACCTTGTAAATAGCTATCATCATTTACCTCAAAAATAAGCTGACTGTTAATAAACACTGATAGTTGGCTACCTTTTGCTATAACTTTCAACGAATAAGTCGCCCAAGGCTGATAACCAATATTATCTTCTGCCAATACGATAAAATTACTCCCTTCACGTTTCACTAGTTGTCGCCTATTCCCTGAACTATTCCAACCAAATCGGTAATAGTGTTGACTATCAAGCACTCGAAACATTATTCCTACTTGGTCATCATCAGTTGACCTTAACTTCACTTCCACTTGATAATCTACCCATTCTTTACCAGGCAAATACTGAATATAAGTACCTAATTTAGCGGGATCAGTTACCTCTACTGGTGTAGAATGCACATTGCTGTACTGAATCAGTTTATTTTGCTGAATTTCCCATTGTGCAGGTGCTTGGATAGTCCCTTCTGTGATTACTTGCCAATTGGCAAAATCCAAACCAGTGAATGACTCTTCTAATAAAGGTGTTGAAGGCTGATTCTCACTATCAGTCACCGTTATTACCTGCTGTTGGCTAACGGTATTAATCCCATCAGATACGGTCACTTGTATAATATGCTGTTCAGTGTCACTCACATCATTTGGCGTATACAGTGTTTGTAATCCACTACTGCTAGATAATTGCCCTCCCCCCGTTATTATTTGCCACTGAGTCGTGAGTTGTTCAGTGGGAGTATCAGGGTCGGATATGTCGACAGTCAACTGTGTCTGCTGCTGATCATTGATTGGATTGTCACTCACGAGTAACTGATGAATAATGGGGAGTTTAGGAGAGCCTGCTGCCAGTTCTGTCACTTGTAAATTGTCAAAAATACCGCCTTCATTCCCCCAGCTATACAATGCTAACGTACCCTGTAAAATGGGGTTAAGCGTATCGGTAATCGTAAAAATCTGCTGCTGGTTCACTAACACCACTAATTGATTACCATCCGCTCGAACCGTTAAATGATAGGTCTGCCCGGTGATATAAGGTACCTGATCTTCGGCCAGCACGGTAAAATTGCCATTATAATATTTTACCAAACGGCGATAGCCCCGTGATTGATCCCAGGAAAACCGATAATAATTACCTGCGCTATCCTGGCGGAACATAATACCAACAGCATCATCATCCTGTGACTGAATATCAACATCAATTATGACATTCTGCCAATCAAAACCGAGCTGGTAACTTATAAAAGTCCCTAATTTGTCAGGTATTGAGCCATCATCATTCGGTAATGACCAAATATTACTTAACTGCCTCAGCTGCCCCTGTTGTATTTGCCATATACTGGGGGCTTGCTGATCTCCCTGATCCGTGACTTGCCAATCAGATAAATCTAACTGGGTAAAATCATTAAAATAGAGTAACGGAGGTGCACTTGCGTCGGTTATGAGTATTTCCGCTGTTTGGCTGACACTATTAACACCATCAGACACGCTCACTTGTATAATATGCTGTTCAGTGCCACTCACATCATTTGGCGTATACAGTGTTTGTAGTCCACTACTATTAGATAATTGCCCTCCCCCCGTTATTATTTGCCACTGAGTCGTGAGTTGTTCAGTGGGAGTATCAGGGTCGGATATGTCGACAGTCAACTGTGTCTGCTGCTGATCATTGATTGGATTGTCACTCACGAGTAACTGATGAATAATGGGGAGTTTAGGAGAGCCTGCTGCCAGTTCTGTCACTTGTAAATTGTCAAAAATACCGCCTTCATTCCCCCAGCTATACAATGCTAACGTACCCTGTAAAATGGGGTTAAGCGTATCGGTAATCGTAAAAATCTGCTGCTGGTTCACTAACACCACTAATTGATTACCATCCGCTCGAACCGTTAAATGATAGGTCTGCCCGGTGATATAAGGTACCTGATCTTCGGCCAGCACGGTAAAATTGCCATTATAATATTTTACCAAACGGCGATAGCCCCGTGATTGATCCCAGGAAAACCGATAATAATTACCTGCGCTATCCTGGCGGAACATAATACCAACAGCATCATCATCCTGTGACTGAATATCAACATCAATTATGACATTCTGCCAATCAAAACCGAGCTGGTAACTTATAAAAGTCCCTAATTTGTCAGGTATTGAGCCATCATCATTCGGTAATGACCAAATATTACTTAACTGCCTCAGCTGCCCCTGTTGTATTTGCCATATACTGGGGGCTTGCTGATCTCCCTGATCCGTGACTTGCCAATCAGATAAATCCAACTGAGTGAAATCATTAAAATAAAGTTGTGGTGGTGCATTTGCATCGGTTACCGTAATTTCTACAATTTCGCTGACTACATCAGTACCATCAGATACTTCAAGCAGTAATTGATGTTGCTCACTACTAGTGACATCTGTTGGCGTATAACTAATTGTGGTAGCAGATACAGAGTTAATCTGTCCATTACCCGCCACTTGTTGCCACTGGTAAGTGAGTGGTTCAGGTCCATCACTATCGGTAGCAAACACTGTTATCGTCGTACTTTGCTCATCAGTAATTGGGTTGGTATCAATAACAACCTGGTTAATAACTGGAACCTGATTAGTTTCTCCAGGAGGGCTTCCAATACCATAGTTAACGGCTGTCACTCGACTGTTCCGTAACCCTGCCGCAATGGTCATCGCTTTAATAACAATCGGTTGATTGACCGCAAAAGGGCCTGTATAAACTAATGATTGGGCAGTGGGCTCTGAGTCATCTAATGTATAATAAATAGTGCCCTGTTGTTGTTGCGTTTGCATAGTAACATTGATAAGCCCAGAATAATCTCCACTAATTGGGCTGATAGTAGGTTTAATTGCTCGTTTTCCAAGCTGTGGGTGCTCCCACCCAGTTGGTTTATAAAGCCAAACATTCCCTTCAATATTACCTTGTAACCCCATAAATACATCTAATTGAGCAATATACTTCCACTTTCCTAACACCCCTACGCCCGGCCCTATACTGGGGCCTTGTGTTTGAGATATAGGCATTTTCGCCATTTGCCAGCCATCAGATGATACTGAAGCTGGTGGATAAAGCGCCCATACATCACTATAACCTTCCCATAATAAATAACGGTGGCGATTAGCATCGTAATCCATACCAAAATTATCATTCACTGCAAACTGACCGCTTAGGTCAGTAAAATTAACTGGCTGATTACGATTATCACTTCCAGCCTTAGCTAGATCCCAAAAGGTAAAAGTACTCACCCCTGATCGAATATAAATATTTAATACAGGATCATATAAACCAGCCCCCTGACCACCAATACCACTCCAATAAATACCCACAAGTGATAATTGGTCCAAGCTTGGATTATTCACATCATTAATTATATATTTATACAAAAAAGCCCCTGTACCTGGACCAGGGCGAGCATTGATATAAACAACATCCTTGCCATTTTCCTGAGTATACGCTGATGTTCCATTAACAAAACTGTATGGTAACGCTGAATTGCCAGGAATATTCTGGTAAATATCCCGATTTTCCCACATCTCTCCACCAATAATTTCTAACGTTGGCTGTTCCCGTTGTACATGAGAGCCCGTTGTTCCCCCCACTTTATTTCCATCCGCTTTATTAGGATCAAATAAATAAGGCCCTGTACGAATTACTGTAAATGGATCAATTTCCCTTAAGTAAGCATCACCATTGTTATAGGCAGCGCCACCAAAAGTGAGAAAACGATCAGCTATAGGCAAGAACAGTTGATTATCATAGGTATGAGCAGCAATAGGGGCAGCATCTACCCCATCAATGGCTATCCAGTGACTAAGCACACTTCTGGTAATTTCACTGGGCAATGATGCCCGTTCCCACTGTCTTGTGGTGCCCCTCCAGCGATATACGTCATTACCTGGATAGTTAGCATGTCCACCACCATAAATAATTAAATCACCTCGATTACTATCCCAGGCGAAGGAACTCCAAGCACCAATAATAGTTTGCGGCGTTATTGGTATAGCGCCATCATAAAGTGGGCGAAGCTCAGCTGGTGTCCAAACATCACTAAACTGATTAAGATTCACCTTTACCCAGCTGCCTTCTGGAAGTGGCTCAATAATAGCTACTAGCCCAGTTAAATCTGGTGCTGCAACTACCTTTGGCGGCATAACAAGTAATAACAAACTAGCAATAAAAAACCATTGTTTAGTGTATTTATGAATTAACATAGTGAGACTTTACTATTAGTTAGAAACTGTCTTATGGACTTCATTTGGAAATAAATAAGTTGTCTTCTAAAGTTAGCAGAAATTTTTAAGTTTTGTTAAAGTTACTTAGCTTAAGTATTTCATCAGAGGTGAAAGAATTTAAGTATTCAAACTGAACTTGTCACTTCCTTGATTAAAATAGCTCTTTACCTAAATACTCTAACGACATATCAAAACAATAAATGAAGGAAAAGGAAAACCTATGAGCAAAAATATCGTACTTTGTTTTGATGGTACCTGGAATCGACCAGACGACCCTGATGACGAAATTAGTCAAGAAACGAATGTGCGACTCTTTTACAAGCAACTCATTAACAATTCACAACCAAAAGTTGCTTCTGACCAACAGGTTGCTTTCTATGATGAAGGTGTTGGCTGCCACTGGTACGACCGAATCCGTGGTGGCATTTCTGGGTTTGGTTTAACCAAAAATATTCTTGAAGGTTACTACCATTTATGTCACAGCTATCAAAAAGGGGATAGAGTCGCTCTAATAGGTTTCAGCCGTGGTGCATTTACTGCTAGATCATTGGCTGGCCTGATTTACAGCTGTGGCCTGATTTCTACAGCAGCGCTATCAGAGCATACGATTGAAGAGGCTTGGGAAGTTTATAAAGAAGCAGAAAAACCCGAAAAAGATCTTTATAAAGCCAGACACATTCCATGCCCTATTGAAATGATTGGTGTATGGGATACCGTCGGTTCACTTGGAATACCAATAGGCTTGTTAAAGAAAATTTCAGACAAGCTAGTTCAATTTCACGACACCTGTTTAAATCCTGAGGTAAAAGCAGCTTATCACGCCCTGGCGATAGATGAACAACGCTCAACCTTTGAGCCAACCCTTTGGGAAGACACCAGTCAATCCCCTAACCAAACCATTGAACAGGTATGGTTTGCTGGGGTACATGCTGATATAGGGGGAGGTTACCTAAAAAGACATCACTCTAATGTAAGCCTTGCCTGGATGATCAATAAGGCCAAACAACATCAGTTACTGTTTAAAGAGCCTCTCATCCCCTTAACCCATGATGTTAGCCAACCTCACCATGACTCTTATCATTTATTATTTGGCAGAAAAAAGCGCCGAGTCGCTAGTACAACTGATAGAGTACATCAAACCGTGCAAGAAAAGATAAACACGACGACAGCTTATATTCCGCTGGCTTTAGTGGATAGAGAATCTGAAGGGTTAAGTCCTTATCAAATTGTGAAATAAAGTAAAAAGGCATCTGAATTTAATTCATTCAGATGCCAGGTTTTCCATCTTTATTATTTTTATACTTCTGGAAAGGTATGCTCTACTTATAGGTGGCTTTTAGAGTAACCCCTTTATAACTTGAGTAGCCTCTAATCATAATCTGGTATTTACCAGAAGCAGGACGGGTAAAGTTACACACTTCATCATTGCCCCATTGGTATGGACGACAGTCGTAGTTAGTTCTACTTGGCTTGCCATTACGTAGTACATACATATCAGCATCACCTGAACCACCAGACATCTGTACTTTCAATGATGACTGACCTGAAGGTACATTGATAAAGAAGAATTTCTCACTGCCATAATTGCCTGCCAACCCTGTGACAGGTACACCATTCTTCAACTCACCATCGGTTGGATCAGGTGGATCTGTATCGTCACAGGCATTAACGCCCACTACTTTAAATGCAGCAACTACATCTTTCTCGCTATAACCTAAATCTTTACTGGCTTTTTTGACCCCACAACCACCCTCGTCAAAGGTTGAATTTTTGGTCCAATAAGTTTGGTTCGCTAGCACAAAAGCGCGGAACGCTTTTTCTGTATTCCAGCCATTTTTATTGGCAAGAATATAAAAAGCACGGTTGAATACACCAGAACTATAATGCACATTTAGTCCATCATAATAATCATCAGCATGACCTATTGATCGACCGTCTTTAGTGGGGTCTTCAAAATACCTTAATGCTTGCCCCACTGCGCCTTTGAAAATAGTTCCTCCTACTAGCCAGTCATTTCTCATATTAGCAGGGCGATCGCTATTCATATAATATTCTGAAGCTTCACCAGCAATATCAGAAAAAGCTTCATTCATACCACCAGACTGATTACGATAGACTAAACCCGAGTTTTGTTCAGTAAAACCATGACTGACTTCATGAGCAACTACATCTAGGCTAACCAAAGGGTAAAACCGACTAGCACCATCACCAAAAGTCATTTGTTTACCGTCCCAAAACGCATTTTCGTAGCTACGACTATAGTGAACTCGTAGTTTTAATTTAAACGTTAAAGGCGCGGAGTTAAACCAGTCTTTGAACATATCAAAGACAACGTTACCAAAATAGTGTGCATCATTTAATGGAGAGTAAGCACCATTGATTTCTTTATGCGTATTTTCATCACAAGAAAATGAATGTATATTACCACCTGATGTAGAGTGATTTAAATCAATCGTAGCAACATTAGTACTATCCATACTACAGGTAGAGCCATTCACTTTCACATCCATCATTCCATAGTCTTTACCAAAATAATACTTGCCTGTTTTTTCATTCCCCCCAGGGCCTTTACCAATTTTTTGATGAGCTAACCCTTCCCATTGATCAATGATACTGCCATCAATAGCATTCATTAATACAAAAGGCCGACTAATTTTATCACCTTCAACGACAAATGAAACTTCGTAAATAAGTTTGGCTGCTCCAGTTTCATCTTGCATTACATAAAGCTTTGCCTGCTCATCGCGAGTAGTTTGACTGCTATCAATATTTAAAGCTGATTTAGCGCCATATAACGCTTCATTTTCATCAAAAGCCGCAATAGCGGATGGAAGATCACTAGTGATATTATCCAGCAACGACCCACTAATATTACTATATACCCCCATTACAGAGCGATCAGCTGCTAGTGCAGTATTCCATACTGGAATATTTTGATAGTATTGTTGAAATCTTTGTTTTACTTTCCCATTCGGCAAAATAATTGTTTTTACAGTTTCAAAATGGTAATTACTGTCCATTGCTAGCATGGTATTAATATCATTACCGCTGTCTAAAAATGCGCTTACTCCATCAATTTCTACCCGGTCAGCAGCATAAGAAGAAATTGCAAGTAAGCTAGTTACTGCCATTGCAAGCGGCTTAAGTTGGTACTTTTTCATCGTCTATCCCTGTTTAGATACTATGATTCCATTCCCAAACCAGCAGAATGCTGGGAGGAGTTTTAAGAGCGGCCGCAAAATCGTCAGTAACTTTAAAGATGCACAAGACCAACCCGCAATGCAAAAAAAAATAAGTACAAACCGAACCAAAGCATTCAAATTAAGCACCAACAGTAACCAAGCAGATCAGCTAGGCTTTGCTTTATAGTGAATTCTTTATACTTTAGTATAATACTGAATAATCAGGCAGGAAAAACAATATCACAGATAATCAACAGGAATATAAAACCAAAAAAATAAAACACATGAATTATAAAAAAACAAAAAGACAACAATAGCTTCTCACAATCTTAACCAATCATACTAATTTATAGCATAACCAAACTTAAAATCATTAGCTGTAAGGGTACAATTAATAGTTATAAAAACGAATAATAGCAAGCGCCATCTACTATTTTTCACCATACCAAATGTAAACTCTCTTTTTCAGCACAGTAACAAATATTTAACAAATTTATATAAGTCAACCCACTTTATCTCAGTTAATAGCAATG
Organism: Spartinivicinus poritis; assembly: GCF_028858535.1. Classification (NCBI taxonomy): domain Bacteria; kingdom Pseudomonadati; phylum Pseudomonadota; class Gammaproteobacteria; order Oceanospirillales; family Zooshikellaceae; genus Spartinivicinus; species Spartinivicinus poritis. The sequence continues at coordinate 90,272 of NZ_JAPMOU010000008.1, read as the reverse complement.
TTGACTGTTCTCAATTTGAAACTAATCATCTACCAAATAGGAGCTAATAATATTTTTGTAAACTCCTTTTTGTTTAATTTTATTAAGACTCTTCCTAAATTGAGAAACTATATTATTATCTGTATCTTTATTAAAAGCCATATAATATCCTTCCGTAGACAAGTCAGCTAGGTGAAACACTTTTTTTATAGTATATTTTGGTAAAAGCTTTCTTTTTTTTACTAAATAATAGGCTGCTAGCTCATTCATCGGCCATAAGTCAATGCGCCCTTTAAGCAGCTTGAGCAGATTTTGATCATGATTCAGTGCAGTAAAAATCTCAGTACCTACCTTAAATCCTTTATCAATCAAGTACTGCTCTCTAACATCATTTATTACAGTGCCTAGTGTGTACTTTTGTGCTTCATTTAAGGAAGCGATTAAAATATCATCTCTATTATGCAACGAAAATAAATAAAATTGAGCAGGAGAAATAACTCCTACCCACTTAAAAAGTGTTTCTCGTCGATTGTTTCTCCCTAGCGGGAATATTAACGTATTTTTCTCAGTCAAGGCAGTATTATAGGCCCTCACCCAGGGGTAAACAATTATTTCCAAACCATTCAATTTCAAATCATTTAGCACCGCTTTAACAACTTCTGTGCTTATACCTTCTAGCTGACCATCGATATAAATACTATAAGGAGGGAAATATTCAGTTATAATCTTAATATGCTCATTAGCAATAGAAACTTGCACCCATATTAGAAAACAAAAAAAACAGTTCATTATTGACTTCATGGTTACCCAAACTAGTCCAAAGCATTAACATTCATACTAGAGGTACCCTTAACTATAAGTTATTACCAGAAAAAGTTATAAATTAATTATCAAGCCCAACTCACTTTCAAGCACTTTTTTACAGGCATAACGCTTCCCCGCGTGGAAAGCATGCCTATCATAAATCGTTTTTAAGTTTAAAAATAAAATGATATATACTCACAGCAAAGAGTTATTTAAACGAGATCACCCACCCGTGGTAGCAATGCCAGACTGAATTGGCTGGATTAAATTAAAACAACTTTAGCTGGCAGAAGATAAAAGTCAGGAAAGCATTTATAGAAGTCATTCGCAAAATATATTAATAGCTTTGAAAACAATTATCCAACTTTTTTATAGAGCACTAGTAGCTCATACATAAAGCAAAGTCGCATCTCTTTTCTACTAGATACTTTAAGCATGTCAAGCAAAAGTAACATAGCCGAATAACTTATTTTACGCATACACGACTAGTGAAGCAGCCAATAGCTTGAAAGAATAGCCTCTTAGCTATACTTACAAAGTTAACAAGCTACAAGGTATATCTTGATGCCAAAAAAGCTTATAACTTCATTATTAGCAACACTTAGCTTTCTAAGTGTTGCAGATACTAATCGTGTCAATATTTTAATGGTTTTATGGCGTGGAGATACTCCCGCAGAAATTGGTTTTAAGCAGCAACTTAATAACTATGGATACGATGTTTGGTATACTGTTTTTGATGCAAAGCAAAACAGAGACGATTTAGTTTGGTTTGTCCAGTCTGAAATAAAACCAAACCTAAAATACTATGACTACATTTATACATTTGGTACAACAGTTTCGAGTCTGGTAAAACAAAGACAAGTTTCTACAGTCCCACAACTATTTATGGTTGTCACTGATCCTATTAAAGCAGGGCTTGTCAAGTCATTAACGAAACCAGTTGGAGGAAACATAACAGGCACTACTAGCACTGTCTCATTATATAAGCAGTTATATAATGCTAAAAAGCTACTGGCTTTCACTAAAGTTGGTTTTATATTTAACCCTAGAGAACTAAATTCTCAGTATATATCAAACAAACTCTTTAGTTTACAGTCAGAATTGGGTTTTGAAGTTAAGCGCTTTAGAATCAAGCCTGACAAAGCAGCATCTATTAATGATTTTAATATAATAATGAAAAAAATTGTCAATGCAGGCATTAATACTGTCTATTTATCCAGTGATAGTTTTCTATTATCAAAGCGCAGGCTGATAGCTAAATCACTCTTATCTTACAAACTTAAATCTATCGCATCTGAGGAGGCATTTGTGCTAGCTGGTGCGTTGTTAGGTACTGTTGCCAGCTATGAAAAGCTGGGACAGCAAGCGGCTGACATTGTTCACAAACATCAGCAAGGTGAGAAGATTGCAAACATGAAAGTTATTATGCCCCAACAAGTAAAGTTTATTATTAATGCAAATACGTTAAAAAAAATTGGGCTAGAAGTTAACCCTACTCAGCTAAAGGATGTAACTTTTATCGGCAGTGGTTGATAACTATAGAAAATCACTTAATGCAGAAGAATATGCCCTTCGGTGCAAATACGCTATCTTTCAGATTCATGATAAGTGCAATATCCCCCTTAGCAAAGTTTGCGGTAACCAGAGATAGATATCAGTTAATAATGACTGATAGGTTATACCACACCTGCTAGCTGTCGCTTTAACAACTTGATTAATAGATGTTTTATTCTTACAGGCTAATAAAAACTCATATTGCCAGTTTGTGATTGATTCTATTTTAACTCGGTAGTTGCTTCGATAAACAATTAGATAGTCTAGTTTTGGTTCAGGTGGGTTAGCTGCCTGTTGGGAGTCCAGTTTTTGCAGATATTCAACCAGTGGAAATGAATAGCACCCCAGTCGAGCTGTTTTAGATAAAGCCACAGATGAGTTGTCAATGACAGGCAATATTTCAAGATCAAAGTAGGTATTTGTGTCATTTTCATGACCAACACACCGTATCACTTCTACACGCTGTCGTTCCAGCTTAGCCAACTCAATCGGCAGTAATAACTGTTTTTCAAGTTCAGGGGAAATATTATCCCCACAAGGTCGAGTACGCGCTAAAAAGTCAGGAAAACCTTTACCCAGCTCAAACAATGTGAAAGATTTAGAAGGTGTTTCCGTAATATAAGCGCAAGCAAAGGTGTCAAACAGTGATTGACCTAGCATTCTACATAATGCAGAGTAGTCAGCTCGTAAACACTCTAGCAATCTAGCTACATAGCCATTTGCATAAATAGCTAAACGATGCTTGCTGTCTAAATGGCCTGCCACAACCACTTGCTCAGCGGTTAAATCATACTGTTGTTCTGCCGCTTGTAGTCCATAGTAAAGTCCCCTGTTATAGGTTGTTACTGCTTGAAACCATTGCTGGTGTTTATCAAGACTTATCTTGAGTGAATTATCTTTATCCCATAATGCTTGTTGATTACCAGGTTCACTGGTTAGTTTTAATTGACTCACCTGCGCTACCTAACTGAAAGTTAACCGGATTTGAAATCATCTGTTGTGTTGATTCAAAAACAGCTGTGTTGGGTATTTGTCCATTAATCACTCGCTTTGCTTTAAATACCTCCTCTATTAATTGAGGGTAATCGGGTATATTAGCATCCCACTCTAATAAGGTAGAAACACCTCCTGTCAGATGATGCACACGCTGATAAAGAAGCCAAACCTCTCTAGGAACAGGCTGATCATGAGTATCAATTAAACAGTCACCATTTTTTGTTGGGCCTGCTAAATGTACTTGAACAATGTTTTCATGCGGTAAATTTTCAATATAAACCCCTGGATCAAACCCATGATTATAGGCAGACACAAAGACATTATTGACATCCAACAACAAGCCACAGGCTGTCAATTCCGTTAGCTCACTAAGAAATTCCCACTCTGTTAATGTAGACTGCGTAAACTGTACATAAGTACTTGGGTTTTCCAAAATAAGGGGGCGCTCCAGAAAATCTTGCACTTGCTTAACACGCTCTGCGACATACAGCAATGACTCTTCAGTTAACGGCATAGGCAACAGGTCATGGGTATTAATGCCTGCAATGCCTGTCCAGCATAAATGATCAGAAACCCATTGGACCTGTATTTCATCAGCCAGTTGTTTTAATTTATTCAGGTAGTCCCTATCTAAAGGGTCACTACTACCAATCGATAGCGAAACCCCATGCATAACAATTGGCACTTTCTCTCTAAGCAAATTTAACACATAACGATCATAGCCATAATTATCGATAAAGTTTTCACTGATAATTTCAAGCCAGTCGACCTGCGGCTCATTTTGCATCAGATAGGGAAAGTGCTGATTTCTAAGCCCGACGCCTAAGCCTAAATTAGTCAGGCCCAGGCGTCGTTGACAGGATTGTTTTTCGCTTATCATGTGGAAGGAGGAAATGCTAAGCGTAAATCACTCACCGCTGGTGGTGAGCTTGGTGGTGTTTTACCACTCGCTTCAAGTGACTTACAATATGCTTTCCAGGCAATTTGATATACAGACTCCCCCTCTTCAAATTTTATAGGCTCTTTTAATGCTGTAAACTCACAATCAGGCCCAGTAAATTTATTTACTTGCATTTCACCACTATGAGGATACAGCTGTGCAGCAGACATTGGCACCGCACAACCACCAAAACCATTACAAAAATTATTGCCCGGCGCCGTATAAAGCGAGGAATCAGTGCCTGTATTTCCACTGCTAGAACAATTTCCCCCGCCACTCACACTGTGTACAAAACCACAACCGCCCTGTCCTTTACACTGGTTAGAGCCCTTACAACTATGATAAACGGCTTTAGAAGCACAATCTTGTGTAGCATCTCCAGTATAACTTAGCCCTTGGCATGCATGATACATTTTACCTGGCTCAACCTTTTCAATCCCCAGTGACAAATCAGGGGCTTTGCCAAATATAGCCCAGCAAATAGAGACTCGGTCACCTGAACCAAACATTGATGGCGAAGGAAATTCCGTATTTGGACTTTGCCAGTATTGATTTAATACACTGGTAATACCATAGATAGTACCTACAGCCGTTTGACTGAATAGCCGGTAATTTGATTCCTGTTCTTCTAACTTGAGTTTATTTAAAGCACAAGCAATATCATTTGGATCAGGTAAAGAATCTTGGTATTTATTACAATCATAATATTCAGTTTTTAAATCATCTGCCGTCCAGTGATTCTCTGGATCAGCATGCCACCTTTTCCAAGTCATAATTTGACCAAGCTTACTTTTAACCTCGATAAATCGTTCATAATGGTCATCCATGCCATTATCAGCACGAGCAGCTGCGATATTACTATGATTGTACTCTAACTGACCTTTAGCTGAATAGCTGGGATAATCTTTTTCCAAGGCTAATTTATCAGGGCGATACTTGACCTTAACACTTCTTAGGTGTTGTATTTTTAATAAGTGATCTTCCAAGGGTATGGTCTTTAAGGCTAAGACTAAGTCTCGGTCTGACTTATTCTGTTCTTTTTCTAAATGACTGGAAATTAAAGTGCGAATATTTTGTAAATCCAGCAGATTGGTATCTTCTCCTTCTACTTTAGGTAGTTTGGCATTAGGTTCATTATTAATAAAAGCCAATATTTCTTTCAATTTTTGCTTTAAATGATCATTAGTCAGTGCTCTACTAATAAGCCGCTCAACGATATTTTTTGCAGTAGCAGTAAGAAAGTCTAAAGTAGGGGCAACCGTACTGCCTTCACCCTGATCAGTAATCGCATTAATCATGGTAAAGACTTTTTTCTTAGCCACTTCTGCAGTATGTTTTGCACTACCCTTAATTTTATTCTTAACAGTTGCATCAAATTTAGGGTACTCCTCATATGGGTGTCCACTATCCACTGCATTAAACTGATCACGTTGCATAGAAACTGGCTGATAAAGGGCTTCCCAAAGAGTTGTATTATCGCTATACCTAATTTCAAGGTATTGGGTTAAACACTTATACATATAACCAATGGAACCAAACAATGGTAGGTTACTCTCATTGTAATCTTCTTGCCAGCCTTTAAAGGGGACTGAAGGAAAATACTTATCACGACATAATTCGTATTTAATCTGGCAGTTTTTAAAGTGTTTATCTGTACCCAATTCTTCTTCAGCAATATCAGAGGGCTCTTCTATTGCCAGAAATAGGTCTAACTGATTCTCATCCACTGGCCCTAACTTCACTTTTACATGACTATAGTGTTTGGTATCACGCAGATCCAAAATGTGAGGAATGGTCGTTTTATCATCACCATAGCAAATCCAACCTGCATTTTCATCCTGTAGTTCTCTACTGGTAAATGTGGGTGCAACACCTACACTGCTGGCTATATTTGCAGCTAACTGTAAATGCAGCATTTCATCGATAAAAACACTATAAATAGTATTAAATGCTTTTTCATTTTCAGTTGCTGGTTTTGCGGCTGGCGCTGAACCCGGCCATTGGCGACCTAAATAAAGCTGGTTATTAGAATTAATTTCATGCATCCCTTTGATAGAGTAAAGAGTTGTCATGTACAGAGGAATAGTAAAAAGTTCTACGTTAACAGCAGCTTGAACCAGTGCTTTTACCGCAGACATATCTGTACTGATATATTTAGGATCACGATTTTTAAGCGCGGTTATATTTTTACTTTTTTCTGTTTCCATACCAGGCTATCCTTTTTTATTTATACTATTTATATATTAATTAGCCAATACTTGCATATTGACTCATATTTCCAGTGACAACAACTAATTATACTGCTACCGTTTACTTGTATTAGCTATGGCAATTTGAGCATATCTTTCATCGCTTGCACTGATGGTTCATAACAGACCTGGCTATCTTTCTGCCACGCCTCATTAGCTAACTTAACAAGGTTACTAAGCCATTTTCCGATATGCTTACTATCACGAGGCAAATAGCCTGCGACTATACCAAATTTGTTTTTATAGTGTAAATCAAAAGCGTCAATTGATAGTTTGTCACTGTCTTCAACACGAGTGACTTTATTAGTAATGCCATCTTGAATAAACTCTTTATTCATCTTTATAATACCTCCTTGCTATAGATATTAATTGATCACTACACTTTTTTTACTATTTTATTTTTCATGCCATATTTTTAAAATTTCTTCAAACCAGCCGCAACTTAGCACCCTAAAATTAGTTGGTTATTGCATTAAGTTCAAACGACTGCTATTAGGCTTTTTTAGCCTTTATTTTCAAAGCATACCCAATTTCAGTAGCGCCTTATTTTTCTAATGCCAAGCACTTAATGCTGGATACGACTGAATCCAAAAGACTAAAAAGACGCCGTCAGGGAATCGTTAAGTGCTTGAACAAACTTTATCACATGGAGAATAGAAATAATCAGGTCGCAATTGAAATACAAGAGCAATATACGACACCATCGCCTGCAGGTATCGTGTTGATTGTTCGTTGAGCCTGTAAATCCATCTAGCCTTCTGAGCCTAACTCATCGTGCTAGTCAAGCATTAAATAACTCTAAATCGAGTAAATAAAATCTCATTCCAGATGAATTTTTTATGTAACTAATACTTTAGTAGAATTAGCCAATGACCCACTTCACAGTTCTACGCTAAAACATAAACAGAAGTTCTTCATATAGCTTTGACATATATAAATACTGTGATATAAAGCCATCGCTTATTTATAGCCTACACTAGCAGTATATTTTTTTAAGTATTTAAGACTAAAGGAGCATAGACAAAATGAAAAAATCAATAATCAGTGCAGCTATTATAGCTTCTTCGTTAAATGCAATACCATCGACTTCTCATGCATTAGAAGTGATTTGTAATTATGAAGGCATACCCCAAGGCTATGTCGTTACTGAGGTTCGCTATTCTAGTGCTTGCCGCAGAAGAGGATCTAGCTCTAGAACGCCAAATACTTTCGTCATAGAACACCCAAAGAATGGAATGAAAATATGCGATAACCAAAATATACCCCTTGGTTTTGTATTTACTGAGCGTCTTTATTCAAGTGCTTGTAGAAGAGGCAATTTTAGTGGAAACACTAAAAATACATTTGTAATAAAATATCCTAAAAGTGGAATGATAATTTGTGCCGATCAAAATGTACCTCAAGGTTATGTAGTAACAGAACGACGTCGCTCAAATGCTTGTAGAACAGGTATTGGTTCTGGCTCTTCTAAAAATGCAATGGTAATAAAGCGTACTAATTAATGATAAATTATATCCCTGTTATAGTTAGCAGGGATATAAGGGTATTATTAATAATAGGCTGATAATGCTATATTTTATTCTTTACGGTGTTTATAAAGGCTAAATTAATCACTATTCTTACAGAGCAGGGGAAGGCTTTATAAACCACTCAAACTTCTATCCCAATCTTTCCATACCACTTCAAAGCCTTTTTGTTTAATGACATTTGCCATGACAGCTGGGCTTCTTTCATCAGATATTTCAAACTGTTCCAAAGCCTGCTGACTTTCTTCTGCATAACCACCGGGTTGGGTGCTGGAGCCTGCACTTAAACTGGTTATCCCTAAAGGTAATACATTATTTCGAAAATGAGCGGATTCTCGGGTTGAGAGTGATAGTTCAACATCTGGGTTAAATAGCCGATAAGCACAAATTAATTGGACCAATTGGCGATCGGTCATAATTGACTTGGGTTGAAACTCGCCAGCACAGGGACGCAACCGAGGAAATGAAATCGAATATTTAGTTTTCCAATAAGTACGTTGTAAATAATCTAAATGAACAGCCACATGATAGCAGTCAGTACGCCAATCCTCTAAGCCAATTAGGGCACCAATTCCTATTTTATGAATCCCTGCTGCCCCTAACCGGTCGGTGGTATGGATACGATAATGAAAATCTTGCTTTTTACCTTTTAAATGATGTTTTGCATAAGTGATGGGGTTATAGGTTTCTTGATAAACCAAAACCGCATCAACCCCCAACTCGATCAGCTCTTCATATTCATGCTGATCTAATGGCTGCACTTCCATAGAAATATGGGAAAACGCTTGCTTTAACAGGGGCAGCACTTGACGGAAATAAGCCATACCTACTCGATGTTCAGACTCTCCCGTCACAATAAGGACATGATCAAACCCCATCCGTTTTATAGCTGCAATTTCAGCGCTTAGCTGTTCACTACTTAATGTGGTACGACGGATTTTATTATGAATGGAAAAACCACAATAGCTGCATATATTTGCACACAAATTAGACAGATACAGTGGTATATACATTTGCATTGTATGACCAAACCGCTGGCGGGTTAACTGCATACTCCGTTGTGCTAGTCGTTCCAAAAACGGTTCAGCCGCTGGTGAAATAAGCGCTTGAAAATCATCAAGTGATAATCGCTGGCGGGATAGCGCCCGTTCGACATCTGCCGTGGTTTTACTCATGATAGAAAGTCGGCTTTCATCCCAGTTTATTTGTTGCAACCGTTCGTTAAAACTCATACGGCATCCTCTAAAAATGCCGTTAATGGGCTTGAAGCAACCGCTTGTGATTGCTCGCTAGCTAACCCTGATTCAAACGCCATACGCCCTGCTTCCACTGCTAAAGCAAAAGCACGACTCATGACGACTGGATCAGCAGCCACAGCCATCGCCGTATTCACTAATACGGCATCTGCTCCCATTTCCATAGCCGCAGCTGCATGACTGGGTGCGCCTAAACCGGCATCCACAATAACCGGCACTTTTGACTGCTCGATAATAATCGCCAGGAATTCCTGGGTTTTTAACCCTTTATTAGAACCTATCGGTGAGCCCAATGGCATCACTGCAGCCGTGCCGACTTCTTCCAAGCGTTTACATAATACTGGGTCAGCATGAATATACGGCAACACCACAAAACCTTCTTTTACTAATATTTCAGTTGCTTTTAAGGTTTCAATCGGGTCCGGCAATAAATAGCGCGGGTCTGGGTGAATTTCCAATTTTATCCAGTTGGTTTCCAACGCTTCCCTTGCTAATTTCGCAGCAAATACCGCTTCTTTTGCCGTGCGTGCTCCTGATGTATTAGGTAATAAATTCATTCCATTCGCAATTAATGGCTGTAAGATATCATCAGCTTGGTTATCTAAATCAACCCGCTTTAAAGCCATCGTCACTAACTCAGAACCAGACGCCTGTAACGCCGCGACCATGGTGGTTTTATCATTAAATTTGCCAGTCCCGGTAAATAACCGAGACTGAAATGTTTTATCTGCAATGGTTAACATGATTTACCCACCAGCGATTGCTTTAAACAGCACTACTTGATCATTTGCCTTCAATTGATGTTGCTGCCATTGACTACGGCTAATAATGTTGTCATTAATTGCCACGGCAACCCCTTTTGCAGACTGGTCAAGTAATGTTAATAGTTCTACAACCGTACAAGGGCCATCTAACTGATGAGGATTATCATTAACCGTAATGCTTAACTCCATGATTACTCTTTCCCTACCGGTAGCTGATAAATTTCAGCACCACTGGCTTTAAATTCAGCCGACTTCTGTCGCATACCTGCTTCTGCATCCAGGGTGATAGTTTCATCTACCAATTGGATTTTAATGCCTTTGCGCTCTTGTTCTGCAGCATAATCACGGACATCCTGAGAGATTTTCATTGAACAGAATTTTGGCCCACACATTGAGCAAAAATGGGCTACTTTGCCAGATTCTTGTGGTAACGTTTCATCATGGAAGGCTTTTGCAGTATCAGGATCTAGCGCTAAATTAAACTGATCTTCCCAACGGAACTCAAAACGGGCTTTCGACATGGCATTATCACGGATTTGTGCGCCTGGATGGCCTTTAGCTAAATCCGCTGCATGGGCGGCAATTTTATAGGTCACCATACCCGTTTTGACGTCTTCTTTATTAGGCAGCCCCAAATGCTCTTTTGGGGTGACATAACACAACATCGCACAACCATACCAACCAATTAACGCAGCACCTACGCCAGAAGTAATATGATCATAGCCTGGTGCAATATCCGTCACTAACGGGCCTAATGTATAAAAAGGTGCTTCATGGCAGTGTTCCAGTTGCAAGTCCATATTTTCTTTAATCATGTGCATGGGGATATGCCCTGGCCCTTCAATAATTACTTGCACATCATGCTGCCAGGCTACTTGGGTTAATTCACCTAAGGTTTTTAATTCGGCAAACTGAGCTTCATCATTGGCATCTGCCACCGAGCCTGGACGCAACCCGTCGCCTAACGACAGAGATACATCATATGCCTTACATATTTCACAGATTTCTTCAAAATGCGTGTAAGCAAAGTTTTCTTGATGGTGAGATAAACACCACTTTGCCATGATCGAGCCACCACGAGAAACAATGCCTGTTACTCGTTTAGCCGTCATTGGTACATAACGCAGCAAAACACCAGCATGAATAGTAAAATAATCCACCCCCTGCTCTGCTTGTTCAATTAACGTATCGCGAAAAACCTCCCAAGTAAGATCCTCTGCTACCCCTTTTACTTTTTCCAACGCTTGATAAATAGGTACTGTACCAATAGGCACAGGGGAGTTCCGTAAAATCCACTCTCGGGTTTCGTGAATATTACGGCCCGTGGATAAATCCATCACGGTATCTGCACCCCATCGGGTTGCCCAAACCAGTTTTTCCACTTCTTCTTCAATGGATGATGTAACCGCCGAATTACCAATATTAGCATTGACCTTCACTAAGAAATTGCGGCCAATAATCATTGGCTCCGCTTCTGGGTGGTTAATATTGGCAGGTATAATGGCGCGCCCTTCAGCCACTTCTTTACGAACAAATTCAGGGGTAATGTTTTCTGGCAAATTTGCACCAAAATGTTGGCCAGGGTGTTGTTGCTTCAACATTTCACTATGCACCCGCTCTCGCCCCATATTTTCACGAATAGCAATATATTCCATTTCAGGGGTAATCATGCCCTGACGGGCATAATGCATTTGAGTGACATTAGCACCGGGTTTGGCCCGAAGCGGTTTGGGCAAGTGTTCAAAACGTAAATGATCCAGCCCCTCATCGGCTAAACGCTGCTGAGCATAACGGGAGGTAACACTGTTCAGCTCATCCGTATCATTGCGCGCCGCTATCCAGTTTTTTCGTAAAGCAGACAACCCTTTGTGCACATCAATTGTTACTGTCGGGTCTGTATAAGGACCAGAAGTGTCGTACACTGGCACAGGTTGGTTTGGTTCATACTGCGGATTCGTTTTAGTGCCCCCCACTAAGGTGTCGGTCAGATTAATCTGACGCATGGCTACCTGAATATCGTCTTGGCTACCCCTAATGTAGATTTTTTCCGAGTTTGGAAATGGCAGGCTGCTCAGGTTTTCAATAAAATCCTGGGCTTTTTGCTGGTTTTCTCTTCTAGACATAAGCACTCACACGGTAATTAATTATAAATTTGTGATTGCTTGTCGTGAGTAGACAGATGGAGAGTAACGAAAGGGGCTGCTTGAATGCGTCACCAAACACTAACTGTTGTAATACGACACTTCAAGGTTACTCTTGTTTCCCTTCGCTGGTACTAACCAGATCAGGTTCCACGGATCCCGCAACTGCAGTCTCAGCCAGAGAGATGAAAACATTCACCTCTACTGAGGCTGTCGCAAAAGGTTATGAGCATAGCAAAGACAAGGCAAAAATCGGCGAAAAAGCAGAGTTTATACTTTATAAATGAGCATTTTGAGCCGATTTTTAACGACGTATTTGCAAGCGCAGTAGTTTTGCGACAGCCTCTACTGGCACTCCGACAAGATGGGGTAAAGTATAGGCAATTTGTTGATCAATGATCAAGGGGCAATAGAAAACACCGCTTATCACCAGTCGAGTTATTTTAGATGAAACCTACGAGTGGTGATCACAAAACCTAAGGTCGTTAGTGAAAGGTATATACTATGCTATAAACAAGAGTTAAGTTGTAACGCTTGTGAGTTATATGTTTATTCGCGTTAAAATCAGAGACACCGTATATGAAATTCATGAGGGTACTTTTGCCTCAAGCCCTGAGCTTACCCCCAAAATGTTTCTCAACCGTGCAGAAATCAGATCTTTTTACCGAAGCTGCCTGAATCAAAACAACGGCATAGAAAATCAGCTTGAATACTTATTAAAAACCCACAATCACCTGGAAGAAGCCTTTATTGAAGCCGTTGATCAATGGCAAATAACCGTCAGTACACGTAATGAAATGCCATTATACCCCTTCGTGCAACCCGCTAAATCCGTTATTCCACCAGTCGGTCATTTACAACCCATTAGTAGTCAAGACAAGATGGAGCAGCCAGCATCAGAACAACCCACGTCTAAATCACTCAAAGATGCAGCCCAAAAAATTGCACCAGGGTTAGCGGCAGGAGCTTTGGTTGGTACCAGTCAGACCCAGAAAACAGCAGAAAATTGGGTTGAATTAGAATTAGTTGATCAGGACAACCAACCAATTCCCAATGAAGAGTTTATCGTTATTGATGCTTTTACAAGAAATACCGTTACCCAAGGGACATTAGAAGCAAATGGTACAGCATACGTTGCTTTACCTAAAAATACGGCTCATGTAGAAGTTATGTATCCTGATGTAGAGGATGTTTTGCCTGATGATTATTTTATACAACCAGGTGAGTCTAACCAGGATTATGCTAGCCGGATTTGGAAAATTTTCACTAAGCATCGGTTAGATAAAAACTTTACAGAATCTCAGCGAATCATAAGTGCAGTGAAACAAGAAGCTGGATTAAGTGACCCACTTGATTTCAATAATCCAACTCAAGCCGATGCTGATTATCTTGCCCAAATACAGAATTTAAAGCCTGGAGCTTGGCAACACCCTGCGATGGAAAAAACCGGGGAAGAAGTATCCAGTCCTCCAGTTAACCCCACTTTATTTATGGGGCCTGGCTATCAAGAGTACTATTGTCGAAACCCAAAAGATCATGGGCTCGCATTTAAAACCAGAGAACGATTACAAGAGGCTTATGTATTAAACGAAACCCACCTTAAAATGGAAAGGGAGTTAGGCCAAACCATCCGCCATGCAAGAGCCCATGCTGACCCTTGGAATGTGCTAAGAGATAATCCAGATGTTATTGTTGATGCTATTGGCATGTCTGCTGTTGGAAGAGGTATAGGTGGTAGTTCAATACCAGTAAAACCTAAAGGAACTGCAACAGCACCTCGAAGAAGACAAACTGGTCGGAATATTTCACAGCCTAAGTCGCCTGTTAGGGATAGGGGAAAGAGCAAGTCAACTATTAAGACAAAAACTAATAAGCACAAAGATTTTAGTTTTGATCAACAATTTGGTAATTTACGCCAACCATATGGAGGGTTAAAAGATTTTGAGCATAGTAAAGGAAAAATAATTTCTAATCCTGAGTTACAAATAATTAAACCAGGTGATAAAGCTGCTCCTCTTGTAAAAGGCAAAAGATATATTTGGGCAATAGATAAAAATGGGAATTTAAGGATTGGAGTTGAACATGAAGTATCACCAGGGAAAAGACTTGGACATCCATCACTAGTAGGTAAAGATGGAGCTAGAGCAGGAGGTGAAATAAAATTGAATAGCGAAACTAAAGAGTGGAGAATTAATGATCGTTCAGGAAGATATAGCCGTGGCCGAACAAAGGAAGAAAAAGCAAATATACTAGAGAATACTCAGAAACTATTTAAGTATGCGGGACTTAATGTAGGAGTAAAAAAATAATGAATACTTCACTTTTAAGTTTTTTTAAGGAAGAAATTTTTGGTCTGGATGATGATGAAATTGAAACTTTTCTTGATAAATTTCAAGTGGACTCTATCTGTGATAGCACTAATAAAAACCTAGAAGCTTTAGCACTGCTTGATAAAAGCTATTCCTATGATGATGCATGGCGGCTTGGCAGGATTTTAGGTGCATATGAAAAAGCCAGTATTGATCAATATATAGTCGCCAAAATTATAACAACAGACTTAGCCATGAAAGAGGTATATTTCAATTTTTTAGCTGGTTATTGGGATGAAGCAGAAGCTAACTTAAACTCTGCAAAGTCATTAGTAGAATTTGTAGCTGGCGTATTACCTTCTGATGAGTGGCCATTAGAACTAGCGACATTATCGATAGAACCCATCGCTGTTGTTTATGGAAATCACAAATCCAGCTTAATGAGAGACTCTAAGTTTATGGACTCATTTAGTGTCATAACTAATTATATTACTACTCATAACATTGAATCTCCAGCAGTTGAGCTATTAAGGAAAATAAGTGAATAAAGAGGATAAGGATATTTTAAAAAAAGCGGAGTATCTAATGGATATTAGTAACCACATCTATATCTGGGTAACTCATACAACAACATCAAATAATGGTATTTTGTTAAATGGACTAGCATTTAATGGAGGATATGGTTTCGGTGTGGATGCAGTACGAGAATATTCTGGTGCCTTAGACCTGCTTTTAGGTGATATATGATTTTATCTAAGCCGTTTGATAAAGGCGATTTAGTTGATTTTGATGAAACTATAGGCTCGGCTAGTCTTGACGTAAATTTGTCAGGAAAACCAAAAGGAAACTTCCATTTTTTGGATCAAAAATGTTTAGCTATATATTGTGAAGAGCACACCCTGATTTTACAAATTGGTAATGATAAATGAGAGTTGTCTTCCAGTGATGTCGAATTGAGATATTCTCATAATCTGGCTAAAAGAACCACATGCTTTGAAGTCAAATCTCAAAAGAAATCAGTCTTGATAGAGTACAAAGCTTGGTGGGCAGACATTCCGGGCTTCGAACCGGTTGAACCTGAAATGGATGAGGACGAAGACTTCTTAGGGTACGTTTTTGCAGTTTGGAAAAATAAGCCATTACAAGGGAGTTTGGTTAGCCGTTGGGCCTGATCCTCTATATACAAGGAGGCTATGAACATGGCTGAGAAAATATCAAAGGCTATGCTTGAAAAGCATCCTCAACTTGAACAAATATTTGCAGCTATCGAAGAGTATCGGGTTTCAGGAAATTCAACTATTTTATGCCCAAAATGTAATGGCAATGTGCAAGTTATCGCAGATAGGGATGTAGGTATACTAGAAACAATATGTGGTTGTGATTACTGCAAATACAGAATGAGCTGGAACCCCAGAGTTATGATAAATACTAATGACTTCCCTTATGTTCGGTCATTTTTATCTGCATATTTTCATCAAGATTGGTTGGATGAATACACATCACTAGATGAAGCAATAGAGGAGTATTGCTCTTGTGGCAATATAGAAGATAGAAAGCTAGCACTTTGTGAGCTAAAAAGCTTAACTAGGTTGGCAGAAGCTGGTGAATTTAATGAAGCAGATTTATTATCTTTCAGTTGCTACTTCCAACCTTCAGTTAACAACATCACATTAAGTGACTGGCTTGAATATGTAAGTACATTTATAGCCAACAAACTAAACACCAGATAATATATAGCTAACTTGTAGCGGCTTAAAATATAGTTTCACAGGTACCATCAAAAAATGGGGCACTATACGATCAGGTTTGACCCAGTGGAACCCTAATGTTTTTTTCACTCACATGCTACATCTTTGTAGAGAAGATACCCTTCTTCTATTCAAATAACAATCAAACAGCCATCTTAAGCTATTATTAAATTAATGGATTTAAGCACTATATTGATATCCTATAATGGTTTAGTTGATGCTTTATCATAAAATTACAGTATTACTACTATTTAGTTTGTTCTCTTGTCCTCTGATTGCTAAATGTAAGCACCCCCTAACTTTTGGATGGGATTCTTACAAGCCATTTCAATATATGAATAATGGTAAGCTGAGTGGAATTGATATTGAAATTATCGATGCAATTGCCAAAGAGATGAAGTGTCAGGTTACCTATATTGAAATACCTTGGAAAAGGTTAGTCGAAGATATTAAAAAAGGGACCATTATGCTTACAGGTAGTGCTACGTTAACGAAAGAAAGGGAAGCGTTTGCCTATTTCACTAGGCCTTATCTTATCTCTGATACAGTCATTTTCATCAACAAGTCATCTCAAGGTATATATAAGTTAAAAACATTGAAAGACATACTTAACTACCCAAAATTCACCATAGGCGTTATTCGAGGGTATGAATATGGAGAAGAGTATAAGAAACTAACTCATAATACAGAGTTTAACAAAAGAATTATAGGATTAGGTGACGAAATTCAAAACTTTAAAATGCTTGCATCTAAACGAATAACAGCAACACTTGTTGATGAGCTTGTCGGAGCCACAAAGTTAAGAGAGTTAAATCTTTTAGATTCAATAGTAATTTACCCTCTATCAGTTAATGCCAACTTTGGACAAAATCACTTTATGATTAGTAAAAAAGCTGTTTCTACACATACTTTTGAACAGTTTAGTAACAGCCTGAAAGAAATTGAGAATAAGGGGATTTTAAAGAAAATAATCGATCAATATCGATTGCAATTTCATTCAAAATAAGCAACCTGCCTTACACTTCACAAGCCATCTTATGCAAGAGCCCATCAGGTTGCACAAAGGCTATAAACAATTACTAGAGTAGTCCTTAAATATGGGTTGGTTACTTTGGGTGAAGCAGATGATGGCATTTTATTTTGGGGACTAATATCTGGCAAATACACTCCTTACTAAATTTTTATTGTTCATCTAGCCTTCTAATATAAAAAGATGTTTCATACAAAATTTCTTCAACTGGCGAAATAATATCTTTTCGATGAAATTGCGGTCTACCTGGCTCTGCATGAGTATAAGTACAAAGTGCCTCGGCTAAACCATGGAATTCAGGATACTGAAGATAGATTTTTTTATAACTTGGTTATAGTATTTGATATGACTTAACAATAGCTCAGTGAGCAACTAACCAACAAGCATCTCTTTGCATGCGATTATTCTACTTGCAGTCTTTTTCCAACAACCAACCACCACTGAGTCTTATCTAGCAACTTGTGCACTTTCTACAACTCCTGTAGACTCCCCAAACGCAATTAAGAATTATTATCATTTATTAACCACTGCTCCGTTTGAGGTAACTTATGCGCTGTAATTGCTTTGGGTATTTTGCTAACAATGCCGCTCATAGCCAAAGGCAGCTCAGCAAATTACCCTTTACCTTTACGAATATTGATATACACCTTTCGATGGGTTTGATGAACAGTTCGACAACTGTTCACCATCCTATCCAAGCTACCGGTTTAACAAAAAAGCCTGACGATAGCCTATCAACTCAGGCCAATCGTTGCCTGATACGCGGTGGATTTCTTTATACGGCAGATCCAACTAATAAAGTCATATCCAATAGCTGGGTATTGATTGAAGGTGACAAGATTCGTGCAGTTAGTGACGGCCATATGCCAGAGCCAGATAGCGATACTGTCATTAACGCTAACGGAAAAATGCTGTTACCAGGATTTATTAATCCACACTGGCATGAAAGTTTTGTTGCGCCCATAGAAGAATGCCCAGATGACTCTCATTTAATACCAACCCCTTTTTCCCGTGGTGGCAATATAGAAGCATTAGGTACTTTATTTGGTTTTATTTCCACAGTGGGCAACCAGCTTACGCAAGAAGAAGGTCTGGCGATTGCCCGCTGGAGTTTATGGACTCAATTACGCTCAGGTACAACCACCCTTGGTGATACAGGCTCAGCAAACCGAACCGATGCCATGGCAATGGCAGCCATCGAGTTGGGAATGCGAATGCGTGTTAGTCGCTGGGGCTCAGACATTGTCATTAAAAATGGGCGTAAAGATTTTCAATATACAACAGATACTCAAGCCCAAATTAATGACTGGGAAGCATTAATGTCCACCTGGAACAATCATCCGTCAGGTTTAATTGGTGGTATGCCTTCAGTATTAACCGCTTTTAGCAGTTCAGATAAACAGTTAATTGCCATGGGGGATATTGCCAGTCGATATCAAGCACCCTATGCTACCCATTTAGCTCCTCTTAAAAATGAGGCTGACATATTAAAAGGCGTATTTGGGAACTCAGCTATTGGCCGGTTTGATGCTTTGGGTTTATTAACTCCGCAACTGTTGGCTATTCATACGGCTTATGCTACCGAGCACGAATTTAATCGGCTAATTGAAACAGGCGTGCATATCTGTCACTCCCCTGCTCACTATGGCATGCTTGGTGAGGCAACGGTGAGTGAAACAGGCCTTATTGGAAGATTTATTAAAGAAGGGGTACCCGTCAGTAGCAGTAGTGATGGTGACACCACTTATATTGGTGGTATGCCAGAAGCCATGCGCGCAGCCCATCTAGGGCACAATGAAGCACATAATGACAATACTACTTGCCCTCCTACCACGGCGCTATTGACTGGCACGCGTTATGGTGCAATGGCATTAGGTTGGGCTGATCGCCTGGGCAGTATCGAAGTGGGCAAACAAGCAGACCTGGTGTTAGTCGATATTGACGATTGGCGTTATCAAAAAGGTAATCACCCATTACGTACTTTTTTAGTAGCAGGCAGCAGTAAAGATGTAGCAACTGTAATCGTAGCAGGTCAAGTGGTGGTCAAGGATGGTCAGTGTGTTAATTTAAATGAACAAACCATGCTGCAAGATTATCATAAAGCTATTAAATCAGCCCAAGCTCGAATAAAAAAATAGCATTGAAGACTTGTTAGACAACTTTACGCATGCACCACTATGGAATAATTTATGTCTTCTGCCACTAACAACAATCGCTTAAGAAATATTACCCTCTTACTCACCAGTACAATGACTGTTATGTCTGGCGCAACCATTGCACCAGCACTGCCCGACATGCAAACGCATTTTCAACACCTAGAAAATGCCGATTTTTTAGTTAAATTGATACTAACCATTCCTGCTATTTTTATTGCTATTTTTGCCCCTTTAGTGGGATGGCTATTAGATCATTGGAAGAAAAAACCAGTCATTATACTATCTGTTATTTTATATGGAGTTGCAGGCACATCTAGCTATATTTTCACCGACTCACTCTATGCAATATTAGTAGGACGTGCTTTATTAGGTATTGCAGTTGCTGGTATCATGACCAGCTGCACAACTCTAGCCAGCGACTATTTTGCAGCAACACAACTGAATAAATTTATGGGTTTACAAGCTGCATTCGGTGGTTATGGCGGTGTGTTATTTTTATTACTAGGGGGGGTTTTAGCCGATGTCAATTGGACTACACCTTTTTTAATTTATCTAACCGCATTTTGTATATTACCCGCTATTATTATTTATTTATATGAGCCTAGTACCACAGGCAATTCAAGCCCACCAAACGTTTCAAACCAGCCTTCTCAAGATAACACTATGCCTACTGCAAATAGGTTTATTATACTGTGTTTCTTTCTAGCAGTGGCTGAAGTACTTGTGTTATATATGGTGCCTACCCATTTTCCATTTTATCTTGCAGCTATTGAGCCTGTATCAAACACACAAACAGGTATCGCCATTGCAACCATGTTACTCACGATGTCAACTGTTTCAATAGGCTATCAAAAAGCCAAACATTATTTTTCTTTTACCCAATTACATGGACTTGGGTTATTACTGCTTGGTGGTGGCTTTTTACTATTAAGCAACATGAATAGTTATACAGAAGCTTATTACGGTTTAATTATCAGTGGTATCGGGTTAGGATTAGTACGTCCTAATTTAATGGTTTGGTTAATGTCATCAATACCACCTCACTCTAAAGGTAAAATTATTGGCGGTATTAGCAGCTGTTTTTTTATCGGCCAGTTTTTATCACCACTACTCACCGAGCCATTGGTTAAAGCCGTGGATTTTGCCCAAGCCTTTCAAGTCATAGGCCTGGTTATCATCACATTAGCCCTGTTGTTTGTGAGTTATAGTGGTATACAATATGTTACTCATTCAAAGTCAAAAGATAACAAACTAGACAACAGTCGTCTTGCAGAAAAGTAAGGAATACTACCCACTGTTTGAAAAGAGTGCATCTCTAAAAGCAGGGAAGTATGGAGTGATAGGGTGTTCTGGAACGGTGGCCATTCCCTAAAGTGTTTTGGTTGGATATCATTACACTGCAAAAGCATTATAAATTATCTATGTATAGGACAACAGAGTGTTTTGTCCTGTACATAGTTGAATGCCTTATCATTAGCTTAACAAGTAATAATACAATTGATGTATTAAATCGCTTGGAAATTCCTATTCATAAAGCTAAAGTCTAATAGATAGAATCCCTCATTTCTGTTCTAAAGAGGGGCAACCACTAAAACCGGTTATTTTTTATTCAAAAAATAACCGGTTTGGACCCTATAAATCAATCAGGATATGTTGTGTTAGACTCATCTTATACTCAATCAACAAGTAGGAAGCCTGATATTGGCAAAGAACATCAAACTCCGCAGTCCTTAATTAGGACTAGGCGCAGTGTATCGGAAGATACCACTGGTACTACTAAGTCTCTATCATCACTGACAATACAAGACTTACTAAGTTTACAAGAAGACCAATCTTTAACAGTAACTGTTGAGACTACACAAACAAATAGAAATGAAAAAAGCAATACTTTTACACGAAAAAAACGTATACCACAAACACAAAATTCCACGCTAAAAGGGGATTTGAAGGCAGAAAATACTTCTATTATTGCTGCACGAATTTGTGGGGTAAGAGCAGTTTCCGGTAATGATATTGCAAACATGGAAGATGAACTAGTATTAGACATAGCTAACCAAATACATCATGACGCTCACAAGACTGATGCCACAGAAGAACAAAAAAACGATTCTAAAAAGCTATTGTATGAAGAAGCTAAATATTGGTCAGCCGCACAAGGTGTAAATGAACAAGTCTTCATATCTAGGAAAGAAGAAGGAATACAGCACTACTTAAAATTATGGGAATTGGCCTTAAACCCTCCAAAGCCACTAGACTTTAGAAGTCGGGATGACTTAGCTAAGGCTGAGTTTAAAAAAGTTACTGGCTTTGATTATGAACCTGCTCCAGAGATTCATCAGTCTTATGGGATAGGGCCCGCCGTCGGCGTTAATAGTAGGCAGCAACAACTATCGAAGAAAGATCTGTTGGAAGGAATAAAAGGCAAATCATTACTTAAACAAAAATACTATAGTCAGTTTACGACGTATATAGAAAATAATTTAGATAAACTGGCTAATGCAAAGATATTGGATATTATATCTCAATTAGGAGTTAAATGGACTGAGCTTAATAAAAAATATAAGAAAATCTTCCATATATCTGGCTTTTATCGTCATACAGGTAACCTTGTTGGAAGTTTATATATTTTTGAGGGGGAAAATGGAGTATGGGGAGTGATAAAGCCTAGAGGTGAAATAAAAATATTTAGAACTAGGGTTTTTCCAATATACACTCCGCAAGGGAAGAGAGTCATTAATCAAATAATCCAGTTTAGAAATCCTGGCCATATAAAAATAAAAAGAATTACAACTCAAAAATTGGACGCCATTTTAAAAGCAAATACTTTTAAACATTATCTAGAAACAATTAATTCATGGAAAGAAAGTAACTACAATGAATCGGGGTTAATAACCTTTTTGAAAAATATTATTCCCTTTTATGATGTGATTGATCGGAAAATTCACGACCCGGGTTATGAGTTTAAATTTTCCGATATTGCATTAGATTTAGCTGACTTAGGTATCACCTTAATGACGATTGGCTTAGGGGTGATAGGAAAGACAGGGGTTACTGCAGCAAAACTAGCATTTAAAGCTGGCTCCGGACTAAGTAAAATAGCACGTGTATCAAAAGCAATTAAAGCAACATTGAAGACAATGAAAACAGGACAATCGCTAAAGCTTTTGGGTAAAGAACTTGTTGATTTTGTGGTGCCTGTTTTTTCCGCGGGAGACATTGCAAGTATGGCAGGAAGAGGAGGAAGATCGCTTGCCTTAAAGGTTAGCAAAAAGTTTAAGTCATATGATGATGTTGCAGAAGTAGCGACAAGCAGTGTACTAAGACGATGTAGGCGTGGTGTAGGTGATTGCATTTCTACTTCTTCCATACGGACAGGAACAGTTGCACGCATTAGTAACCCGAATAAAAACCTACCTGATAACACTAAACTCTCAGAAATAACTATGTTGGGTAGTCATGATGCAGGCACTTACCGATTTGGCAGACAGAGATCATTGGCAGGAACACCTTCTATGGGAGAACTTGCTCCTGGCGCATATAAGACCCAAGGTTTAAATTTAGTCAAACAAGCGAAAGCTGGATCTCAGTACTTTGATCTCAGAATTGCTAAAAACTCGGCAGGACGATGGGCTTTTTTTCATGGGCCTTCGAAGACGAGATCAAACATGGTTTTAGATGATGTAAAAAAATTGTTTTCATATGCACGCCAGGATACCAAAAACATCTATTTTTTTAAGTTTGTTTTTAAAAGAGCTGATGAACCGAATGAATTTTTAAAGCTTGTGGCAGAGAATACAAATAACTTGATTAGAAGAAACGGTGACAAGTTGCTAGGTAAAATGACGATAAAAGAGACCATTAAAAATAACCAAAACATAGGTATTCTAATTAAAGGACATAAAAGTAGTGAGTTTCAGAATTGTTCATTTGACTATGATAGCAATGTGTATACTGGATGGGCTAATAAAACTTCAGGAACGAAAACAGCTAATTTTATTAAAGAAAAGTTTTCAAAGATACCAGATAGTGAAGCAGGTAAGTTAAATATAATGCAAACAAATATTCCAGTTAAGATACTCGTTCCACCAAAAGCAGTAAGAACGCTGACTTATGAAAACCGTGATGTAATTGCAAAAGCAATCAAAGAATTAGATAAACCTGGTATAATCTCAGCTGATTATATAGACTCTTCAATGGATACACTTCAAGTCATTATTAAGGATAAGAATCAAAGCCTGTTACATGATAGTGGTAGTGTTATAGAACCAGCACAAGTCGATACCATAATTCAATCGGCAGCGTCATCTAATGATCTAGACTCATCTATAGGAACAGCAAATATAGGTCGGAGTGATTCAAACATATCTGCGTCTATCATTGCCTAGTATGTAGGCTGGTGCTTAGCTATCCCACCCCTTCTTATCCAAATCTTTTCTAAGAATTTCTTCAGCTAATGCTACCAGCTCCTCTTTATTAGCGGTTGATGACTTCAACTCATATACAGCCTTACCAGAAGAAAAGTATAAACTGTAGTATACCAAACCATCTTCCGATTGATTCTTTAGATAAGAGGCTGGGTATTCTTTGTTCAGGTAAACATTATCATAACCCTCTGTGATAAAAGCAGTTCCCCCCTGCCCTAGGTTACCTTGATCCACACTGATTAAATGGTCTGCCTTTTTATAAACCTGAATCAATGAGTTCCAAGCCGCTTCAGTATAAGCATCTTCATGGGGTGAAATGACACCAATGTACTCATATCCAAGTGCTTCTATATCCCTGCTAATATCTATATGTTGAAAACTTAGCTGACCCGTAGGTACTTCATCAGTAGAAATATAGCTTTCAGCATCATAAAACAGTTCAGCACTTCGACTACTCACTTTAGCAAAGCCATTCAGCGCTATCTCTTCAAGATCCTGTTTTACGCTACGCTTTTCTTCTGCTGGCAACTCTTCCAACAGTATTACGTCTTTGCCTGTAAATTGAGTAAACTTTTCAATTGCAGATGACTGATACCCAAGCTCTGATACAAAGTCTGCCATAGGATCTTCCACTATTTTCGCACCCTCGGGAAGAATTACTGCTGGTTTGTCAACAACGGGGCTGTTTGGTTTGACTTGTTCAATAGCCTGAAAATCATTCACTTTACTCTGCTTCGCCATAGTTTCAACTACAGTATTTTTCATGACTATAGGCTGGTTCAGTGGTTTTTCATCAATAGATAACAACTGAATAACAGCAAAAATGGCTAATAAGATGGGGATAAAGATCAGCTTATTCATATTCATTTGTTTATATTTATACTTTTTTCTCATACTTTTTATTCAACAACTGCAGTGGATGCAGCCAAACGGCTGCTCCCATCATTATACCTGCAAGAGTATACTACCAGTTTGAAACACCCCAGGTAAGTAGATTACAGTTAGTAACCACATTACTGCTGCGCGTTTCTAGGTAACGATTTTCTCGTTTCCATTTATGCAAACCTTGGACACCTTTTACTCCATTATAAGAGTTATAGCTCCCAGGGTCAGCTACAAAACCGGCATAGGCACGCCAGGTCTTTTTTAACCCACCTGATGTATAAGTTAACCACTCATTATTAGGCAATTTATGATAAGATTTTGCACTGGTTACTTCACTACCAAACCAAGTCACTGTAATTGATTCTTTAGCAAAAGCACCCGAACAATCACGGGACACATAACCCGGTTTGTTAACTGCCGCAAAAGTCAGTGTGCTAACAGAAATCAATGTAAGTAGAGAAAAAGACAATATCTTTTTTTTCATCAATATTTCCTTATTTATCAATGTCAGATCTAAAATCCCCCCAACAAAAAATCATTTTTATAATATAAAAAATTTTAGGTACCACTTGCTTTATAAAATATGATTTTATAACACATAGTAAAGTAGAATATTTTACAAATCCACTATAAATAAACCTCACAGCATTATACTTTAGTATATTCACTATGAGTTACTAATTGCTCTTAATCTATTTGCCAACCTTGCTGCATTATCTTTAAGTTGCTCAGCTTTTAGCTTGGCCAAGTCATCTATATAACTGACTAATTTCTGGTGTTTTTTCCCTAGGTTATAGCTTTCCTTATAAAGATTCCAACGCTCAGGCTGAAACACTGCTAGTGCAAGACCTAGCTCAACCTTATCACCAACTAAAGATTTTTTTAAATCTGTTGATAGGGTATCCTGGTAGGTCCTATTATTAAGCACCTCAACAGCGAGATCTGATGCCAGCTCTTGTTGTGAAGAATTATACTTACCAACAAGAATAGTTGTTAAATATAGCACTGCATCTAAACGCTCTCGCTCATAGACTAAGTCAAGCTCGTTATTTTTTAAAGGCCGAAGTAGGATGTCTCGACTAGTATTTAATAGTGTATAGTCATTTATTAATAATTGCAGTTTCACCTTTTCTTCTTGACTGACCAATGGTTTATCCATCAATTCAACAAACGGCTGAAAGTAGACTGATGGTTTTCTCCATGGTTTGACTTTTTTTACAGAAAAATCTTCTCCATCCTCAGCTATTTGCTTAACTGCAAGCTCATTTTTCTTTTCTTCCAAAAACTCTCTTTTTTTAAACTGACCTTCTTTAATTTCAGTTATAAATTCATTAGTCGGTGTAGGTGCTATTGGTGCCTCTGACTGATTAGATAACCAGCCATTAACAACCACCACACTCCCCCCCAATACAGCCAACATTATAAAAGCTGGTGTTTTTTTCATAACAACCTCCCACCCACATCAAAACGAATAGCTTTCATAAAATCATTCAGACAAGCATAGATTACCCGAACAAAACAGCCAACAAAAGCCATTCGCAAGTGCTATAAATCAATAATTTTTATTTAAAATTTATAGAAGATAAAAATTTATTATTATATTAAAGCAGTTCTTCTGGTAAGTTATCACGCAACACTAAGCGATTGACATGGTAAACCCCTGTATTTTGGTAATACATTGAACCACTTAAAAACCCCTGGGCTATAACAATTTGTCCATTAAGACTTACGCCATCTTCACTGCTAGAGTCAGGTCTAACATTATATACTTTACCAAAAAAATTAGTATTTTTAATGGAGACAACTGGATCATAACTACCATTTTGAGAGATCAGTGAATCTCCAATTTTTAAATCTTCAGCATTTCTCATATGACCAGAAGAGACTAAAAGAGGATGATTAGGAGTTACTTTAAGCTGCCCTCCACTTTGAGTTTTTATTACCAAAATTTCATGTAACACATCTCTAACAGACTCACTATATGCATCAACTGGACGCACTGTATACTGTAAATTATTTAAACTAGCTGAGTCATCAAGCGTTACAATTTTTTTCACTTGACGGCTAAATGCATCATATATAGTCAACTCACCTTCAGAAAATAATAATTTCTGGTCAGGTGTATAACAGGATGCTAAACAAGTTAATATTTTCGTATACTTATCACCAGCTCCTCTACCGCATTTTGCAGATCCGGCTGTAGGTGCTTTAAACCAGTTATCAAAATTATTAGGCTGATAAAAACTAGGGTAAAAAGGACGTCCTCGTCGCTTTCCAAAATCATCATTAATATTAAAATCCCAAGTTCTATGGCTAATATATTTACACTTTTTCGCCCAGTCATTTCGACCAAATGCTGCACTTGAATTTAAGCTGTCATCTTCACAGCGTTTTTCAAAACGGATAGGGTCTGTGGCAAAAACAGACGAAGAAATCCCAATCAACGCAACTGGCAAAAATATTTTTAATAAAGATACTTTCATTTAATTCTCCACAAGAAAATTATTTTTCACTTTTCAATCATTTTTTATATTTTTTATTCAAATTCTGAGCAACTATAGTAGCCTATCAATTCTCCATTATTACTACTAAATAGTGGTACTTGATTCATTTCTCGTAAATACTCATATTCATAGCCTGTAATTTTTCCCTTACTCAAAGACTGAAGTCGAAATACTTCACACCCTTCATTACCATCTTCAGAGACAGGTTTCGATGGAATGGTATAACTACAAGACACATCAATGTAATCTGCTTCACCATTTAGATCAAAATATGCTTCATAGCGTGGATTTTCAATTTTATAGCGTAGGTTTTTCTTACCTGGTCTAAAGCGATTAGGAATACTTGTAAGAGGATTAAGATTCGTACCAACTACTTCAGCTTTTTCTACATTACCGATACCGTACCCTAACTCGACAGTCATTAATAAAGAGTTTTCTGTTTCTTTTGCATAGCATGCTAGTTTTTCTGGACGAATATCCTTAATACATTGAGACCATGCATTCACAACACTATCATTACTGTGTTGAATTAATATATGAGAAGACTTACTTCCTTCA
This sequence comes from Spartinivicinus poritis, assembly GCF_028858535.1. NCBI lineage: Bacteria > Pseudomonadati > Pseudomonadota > Gammaproteobacteria > Oceanospirillales > Zooshikellaceae > Spartinivicinus > Spartinivicinus poritis. Next base: position 62,449 of record NZ_JAPMOU010000008.1, on the reverse strand, counting down.
TAGTCGTAGTCAGTTCCAGAGCAATGTTCTTTTTTCCACTGTTTTGCTGACTGACCACCACCACCTAAACTAAAAATATCAATAACATTGAGTTCTAACCCTCCACCTCCACCACTTGAACTAGACTCATGGCTACATAACCATTTTTTTAAAGCTATTTTTGCCTCATAATTTGAAGTTGACTGATAGGTTTGCAAAGTACCATTAACTAATATTTGATTACAATACTCATAGTAATCAGCCGCTGAAGCCACAAATGGCAGAGAAGCTAGTGCAACAGTTATACATTTTAAATTCATAACAAAAGCCTTTTGTTAGACAGTATTATTTATCAATAAAGCAGTTGAGTATTGCAAATAGAAAATCAACTGGTATTCAGTAAATCAAGTTTTACCAATTTTCTATTTTTAAACCACTTCAAGGGAACTTTATTAAAAATTAATAACATATTACAAGCGACATACACCAAAAATAGACTAAAGTTTAAGAAATATTTCAAACTAAAAGCATGATCTAAGACTTAAGAATTACTACTTCAAATAAAGTTTTAGATAAAAGTCTAAGAAAGAGAAAAGTGACTCATCAAATAAAAAAAACAAGACAAGTAAGCACTACCAACAAAAATTAATACTTTCTTCTAATTTTTTTACAAATCCAAAAAGGATAATATCGGTGTTTTTTATTTTTTATATTAAGTTAGCGCATACCTTCAAACACAGCAACAAACACAACTCAGATCAACGTTGGCATAATCACAAAAACCTACTAACTCAATGTAAAAAAAACCCGGCAAAGCCGGGTTTTTTCTCTTTAACCATTTTTATCAGGCTGTTGCGTACTGTCGCTTATTAGCAACCGTTCGCGAGATAACTAATAATACGGTTAACAATAAAGGTAATAAGAAAATATTAAGCAGCTTAACCGTTTCACCTAAGGCTTCAATATCTTGCCCTAACTTATGTTGAACATCGCGTAATTCCTTGCGAACGGCCAGTTTATCTTTCTGAAACTGCTCAATCTCTTTTTGCTGCTCTGGGCTCAGGGATAATTTATCATCCCCTTGTTTTTGCTGTTGTAACTCAGCTAGTTTTGATTCTGTTTCATTTAGCCTTTGCAGTAGCTCTTGCTCTTTAACACGGAACTTGTCTTCTGCTTCTCTTTCAATTTCATCAACAACTGTAAAAGGTCGTGAAAACTGACCTCGGCTACGAATACTGATTAGGTCAGCATTACCCACCATATTGTCAACTGCATTGATAAAAAATGCACCATTATTAGCAAAAGGCTGCGCTATCCGTTGCCCAAAAAAAGTTCTCACACTCACCCATAACATGTCGGCCAGCATGTCCGTATCTGCCACAACAACAACATTGATATCCTGCTTTGACTCACTGACAGGATCGAGTAACGGCTTTTTCGGTTCTTCTTGTTCAGACGCTTCGGCAGCTACTGGGCTGGCAGTATCATTCTCTGCTGTTGCTGTATTTTCTTCATCTGCTACGTCTATAATTTCAGCACTTTCTGGTTTCACCTGTTCAGAGCCCACAGGTGGAGGTGTTTGCTCAACGGTCTCTTCCTCGCCCGTTTCTTCCACTATTACATCAGTGTTTACAGCATCAGTGTTTGTTTCATCACTATTATCCAGTACTCCCTCGGTAGAAGTTGCTGGTGCAGCGTTTTCATCAACTGATTCAGCCTTTTTCTCTGGGCGACCATCAGGAAAAGCCGTTTTCACTGGCCCTTGTATACGTGCAACAAGTGCATAACGCTCTCCAGTCGGTTTGAAATCGTCGTATAGTTTTTTAGGGTCTGACATCATGGCAAACTTACTGGCATCCATCAACATGGCTTCAGTGCTTGACTGTATCAGTGGCACCATTTTAGTGGAAGCGCCCTCAATGGATTGAATAGCTCCCGCTGTAGCCATATTAATTTGCTCCAGCTCTGCCATGACAACTTCTTCTGTATTAAATGCCTGTTGCTTCAGCCCTAAAATACCTAAATGACGAACTGGGCGCTTGCCAGAACCCTGACTAATGGATAAAGCATAACCACTATCAGCAACCACTTTTTTCGAATCCATTGTAACACCCCAAGCCTCAAATAATTTTTCAAGGTTAGAGCTTTTTGGCCCCATTGCCATCATCATGCCACCACCTGTATCCTGGCCAGCTAATGGGTCAACAAAAATTAAGGTATTACCTCCCCGCAGCACATATTGATCAATGGCAAACTGCATATCATCACTTAATTCTTTAGGATGAATCACCACTAACAGATCGAAGTCATCACTGATTTCAACGGTATCATCTTCCAGCCGCTCAACGTCAAATAATTGATCCAGTTGACTCACCGCCATCCATGGATCAGTGGGTTGACGAGTAGCCATGTTGTAACCACCATCAACTTGCAAACCTGTGACAAGTGCTACTTTAGGTTTTTTAGTTTGGCTGGCAGCAAAAATCACTTTGCTAATGTCATACTCTAAAAAGTTTTCTCTATCTGGCTGAAAAAAGGTAATGCTTTCTTCAGCACTTTCTTTAGACTGACCTTTAGCCACTAAACCAAAATATAATTCTGTTCCCCCTAAATTAACCGGAACCGCTTGCAGGCCTGCTTCAGCTGCCTGATCTTCCTCTTCTGAAAACGGTTCTGGGTCAATCACCTCTAACGTCAATTTACCATTAGCCAACTCTTCATATTCTTCCAATAATTCTCTTACCCGTTTAGCATAAGTGCGCCAAAAAGGTAAATCCTCACTGGCTTTATTGGTGAAATAAAATGTCAGAGTCACTGGTTCTTGCAAGCTAGTCAGCATATTGCGAGTACCGTCGGATAAGGTATATAAATTATCTTCGGTTAAATCCACTCGTAAGCTTTTAAATAAGCTATTTACCAACATTACTCCGATTAAAACGACGGCAGCCAACACGATGAGGCCAGCACCAGAGAATAATCGCTTAGTCATTTGCCACCCCTTTAATTAGCTTTCTTCATATCAATAACGACTGCTGTTGCTATTAACCAGGCAGCAATCATAACAAAAAAGAAAATTAGATCACGAATATCTAACACGCCTTTTTTAATTGCATTAAAGTGGGTTAGAAAGCTAAATGAAGCTATGGTATCTACTATTGTTTGAGGAAGCTTATGAGCAAAATCCAGCACCATGGGCGAACCTGCAACCACAAACAGAAAACATACAACAACCGTTAAAATGAAAGCGATTACCTGATTATTAGTAACCGCCGACATACATGAACCAATCGCTAAAAAAGAACCTGCCATTAACCAACTGCCTAAATAGCTGGCAATGATAATACCATTATCAGGGTTACCCAAATAATTCACTGTCAGCCAAATGGGAAAAGTGAGTAGTAACGCTATGCCAGTAAATAACCAGGCGGCCAGGAACTTCCCTATAACAGCATCACGTAAATTAATAGGTAACGTGAGTAGTAACTCCAGCGTTCCTGACTTACGCTCTTCTGCCCATAACCGCATAGCTATTGCAGGAATTAAAAATAAATACAACCAAGGATGAAAGTCAAAAAAAGGCAATAAGTCGGCCTGACGACGCTCAAAGAAGTTACCCAAGTAAAAGGTAAACACACTGGTCAACATCAAAAAGATAACAATAAACACATAAGCCAATGGCGTAGCAAAGTAACTACCAAGCTCTCGTTTTAAAATAATATTTATTTTACCCATCAGGCAACCTCCTCTGCCTGTTTGCTAGTGGTAACATTTCTAAATACATCATCTAGTCGGCCACGCTCAACAAAGAGTTGTTCAACCACCCAGCCTTTTTCTTTAATCAGGTTATTAACCGCTGGGAATACATCTTCACCTGATTTAGGAATTAAGATAAAACAGCGATCACTTTCTGGGCTCACTTCTACATCTTCTACTAGATCCAGCTGTTTAAGGGCACTCAATACATCTTCACCTTGCTGTAGTTGTAAGGTCACAGCATGATGATAACGAGAGCGTGCTTCTAGCTCTGCCGGCCTTTCATCTGCCACTAATTTTCCTTGAGAAATAATAATAGCGCGATTACACACGGCACTGACTTCTTCTAAGATATGAGTAGAAATAATGACTATTTTGTCTTTAGACAGGTTTTTTATCAGGTTGCGAACCTGATGCTTTTGATTAGGGTCCAAACCGTCTGTTGGCTCATCTAAAATTAACACTTTTGGGTCGTGTAAAATAGCTTGAGCAATGCCTACCCGACGTTTGAAGCCTTTTGATAGCTCATCTATACGTCGATTGACCACAGATTTCAATGCCAGTTGCTCCACAACAGCTTGCACACGTGCAGCTTTTACGCCTCCTTTATACCCTCTTACTTCAGCAATAAAGTTTAAATACTGCAATGGCGTCATATCTGCGTATGCAGGTGCACCTTCAGGAAGGTAACCTATCAGCTCTTTAGCTTTTAAAGGCTCTTTTACCACATCATGCCCACACACTGACACACTGCCAGCAGAGGGTGTTAAAAAACCACATATCATTTTCATCGTGGTCGATTTGCCCGCACCATTGGGGCCAAGAAAGCCCAGCACTTCACCTGCGGCTACATTAAAAGAGATGCCATCAACCGCTTTAAAGCTGCCAAAGGCCTTACTCAGGTTGTCTATTTTTATCATGATTCTGCAACTTTTATCCTGCAATTGGTTTTAAAAAACTGTCGTATAACTATTAATCATCATAGAACTAATCAGCATAGAACAGCTTAAGGGTACCTTTCAGGTTCCCCAATCCAAATAGAGTCAGGCCACATTCAAGAAACACTTGCAAGCAACTAAAGCTAACAACCAACAAGAAATCAAATAGCAAAAAGGGTTACAAGCGAACAATTCTTGAGCTTACTACCTGACTCTTACCTATCCGGGATATATAGAAACGCCTAAATAATACCGATGTCAGTATTATTGACAACAAAAATTACCAAATGCTGCAGCAACACGATGATTCATAAAGGTTAGTAGGGCTATCTGGTCATTTTTTTCACAAAAACAACCACAAAAAGTGCCATGGTAAAACTACCACTAAATGCTTCAATAGCCGCAATGGGTCTCGCCATTCCCAATGGCGTAATATCGCCATAGCCCAAGGTAGTAAACGTCACCACACTAAAGTAAAGGCAACCACCAAACTGTCGTAAGTTTTCCCATAGGCCTAAACTGGTGTTTAATCCTGTAATACCCCCATCCTCTTCAATGCCAAACAAAAAATACAAACAGGCACATAGTGCGATCAGCGTTAAGGAAAAGCCCACCACTCGTAATGGCTTTTCACCATAACCACAAAATAAATCAACCGTTTTAGAAAGTACTCGGTGGGGAGAAAAAACTGGCAATTGCCTCCTACGCATGGTCATTTCACGGTAAAAAAACTTGCCTGCATTCTCAAAAAGTCCCTGATTTTCACAAGCTTTACGTACATTACGATATACTTCTTCTGCTTCCTGATAAAGCATATGTGCTTTATCTTTATCCCCGGCTTTCTCTGCCTGAACAGCCTTGTTCTCTTGCAGAATATGATCACCCCAATTAATGTTTTCTAACTTAGCATTGGTAAAGTCAGCCCCTAACAAGTTGCAATTTTCTAAATCAGCACAATGCAAATTAGCGCTAACCAACTTCGCTTTCATTAACGAGGCGCCACGTAAATTAATTTTAAACATATGCGCATGGGTAAGATTGGCCCGGTAAAAATCTGCATCTGAAAGGTTATGCCCCTTTTTAGCCCCCCTATTCACCAAATCAACATCAACTAAATTAGCAGATTGCAGTTGAAACCCAGCCATACTATGGCCTGTTTTCGCAAAACGCTCCAGGCGCTCCTTAACACTGGCCTCGGTTTTTGGTTGACTATTATCAAGCCAATAACCTAGCTCTTTCTCTATATCAAGGGTACTAGTTGATGTATTTGCAGCATCATTTAAAGGGGGATGATCTGATATGGCATTAGCCATTTGAGTTGCCTTTTTACTGCCAATTACCACATAGACTTAAGCTGCCATTAAAACCACAATGACTATTTACATGCAGCCCAATGAAGCTGAATTACCTTGTTAACAGGCATCATTCTGCACACATGGTTCTGTACAACAGTATAGCCTGTTTCGCTTTTCTTGGTTTTATTTTTCAGCTGCAAGCCTTATTGCACAACCACATGCACCAGGCAATATTAACAGTGGGTTATGGAATCTTTTCTTATAAGCCAACCCTCAGGAGGCTATGCCCTAAGCTATAATAATGAAAGAGATTATAAATGAGGTAAGGAACTGCTTTGTTCCTTAATCAGGGAGTTAAGCCATGGCTATGTCAGAAACGTTAAGACAGTACTTTGCCTCTCGTCATATTCGCTATGAAATGAAGTGGCATCCTTCATCAGCAACCTCTTACCAAACTGCGTTACTTGCTCACGTTTCACCGATGCAAATTGCTAAGCCAGTTATCCTGAAAAATCAATTTCAGCATTATGTCATGGCTGTCGTTCCTGCCAAATCCAAACTGCAAGTCAAGATAATTAATGAAATGCTTGAGCATGCATTTCATCTAGCCAAAGAAAGCGAATTACAAGCCAGTTTTCGTGACTGTGAGCTAGGTGCAATTCCCCCTGTTGGTCAAGCTTATCACATGGACACTATTGTCGATGACAAGCTACTGGCATTGGATGATGTTTATTTAGAAGGTGGTGACCATGAGGTATTGATTCATTTGCATAAAGAAGACTTTGCTCTACTAATGGAAGGTCTAATGCATGACCAGATTACCCAATTAGAACCGTATGGCCGTTTTTATTATCATTAAACTTTGGACGGCTTTAAGCATTATCCCCTAGTTATGCAAATGACGAGTTGAGCGTAGTCTGGCAAAATAGTTTATTGTTTTACCAGAAGGATACAGGATGAGCGACCAGACTACCGAAGGGGTTATTAAATACCAGCTGAATCATCTCAGCAAGCCACTTTCTTCTCCACCCATTCAAACGCTGAATCGCTGGCGCTCACTTTTAAAGAAACTGGAAATGATAGGACAAGTACCCAATCGGTACCAGGGTTATGGCTTTGGCAACCTCAGTCAACGCTTAGCAACTTTCACTACAACGCATAATCCAAACTGTTTTCTGATTACTGGTACCCAAACAGGGGCTTTAGCTCACCTCAGCTCGGCAGACTATGCCCTGGTGACTAAAGCCCACCCGGCACAAAACCAGCTGACAGCAGAAGGGTTATCTGCCCCTTCTTCTGAAGCATTAAGTCATGCGGTCATCTATCAAACACTGCCTCACATCAATTTTGTTTTTCATGTTCATTGCCCAACTATTTGGCAGCTCAGCCAACAGCTTGCTATACCCTGCATACCTGCTAGCTTGGCTTATGGCACCCCAGCCATGGCAACAGCAATTGCCAACATCATTAATAATAAACAGGTACAAACTAAGGGTATTATTAGCATGCTAGGCCATGAAGATGGGTTAATCAGTTTTGGTGAAACAGCAGATAAAGCAGGTTGGCCATTAATCCACTATTGGTTATTGGCTGATAACGGTTGATGGAAATAACAAACGCCAGTTAATCTTTCAGGTATAGTGCCCTAACAATGCAATATCAGGTGTATAGAATGTGGTGTCGTGTTTTTTTTCTGGTTACCTTATTAACTCTTACTAGCTGTGCAGCTATTAAGCCTCAGCCAGTGAAACCATTGCCTGATGTTCAGTTGGCTGGCTTGACCTGTGAGGCAGGCTTAGCCCTTCTACATAAGCAAGTTGTTCAAGCTAATGTTCAGGATGCACAGTTGCACCCCATTCCAGGCACAGCCTATTTAGGTATCAACCGCTTTCTATTAAGCCTTGTTACACATATAAAAACACCTACTCAGCAACAGGCCTGGCTTAATGAATTGATCAGGGTTAATCAAACCAAATGGCAAGTAGAAATTGCTAATTTAACTGGGCAAACCCCTCACCCTTGGCATCAATATGTAAATAGCTGCCTTGCTAAACATGCCGAAAAGCTAGTGAATAATCAGTACTTTTTCACTCAGTTAACACAAATGGTACCACCCAATGCATATCAACAATGGGCTCAGATTGCAGGAATATATCCGATTACTCAGTATTTTTTGGTGCCAGGGATAAAAAAGTGGCATGAAGATGTTCATCAACAGTTTAACCAACCGTTAACTGGAGCAATGCAGGTTTACAGCCCTGAGCCAAGTGCGACTGCTGTTTTATCCAACCACCCCTCTGGCCAACCTAGAAGTAAAAATCACCAACCCATCAACCCAAAGCGATTAAAGCAATGGCTAACTAAGGCAAGCAAACAGCATCCATTAAAGTTACCACAACTGTCTACCATTCAACTGGAGCAACTAGCCCAATCTTTTGCCCCCCATTGGGCTATTCAACAGCAAGGCCAGTTTGATTTACCAGGAACCCCTGTGTGGCAAAATAACCAGTGGTCTATTAGTCCAGAAAAAACCACTGTTTATTGGCGCCCATCTTATACCACAATACAAGGGCAGCATTTATTGCAACTCAATTATTTTATTTGGTTTTCTGAGCGCCCTGCAAATCACTGGTTTGATATTCTAGCAGGCAATATTGATGGGGTAATTTGGCGGGTAACTCTTGATACAGATGGTATCCCTCTATTATACGACACCATCCATTCCTGTGGCTGTTATCACACATTCATGCCAGTATCAGACCGATTAGTTGCCAAGCCAACTTCCGGTCAGCTAGAGCCTCCTCTAATTATTCAAAAGCCAACTAACACTATTCCCACAGTTAAACACAAATTATCATCAACTACTTTACAATCTGCTGTTGTAGCAGTTAATAGTATTGATCACTGGGTACTTGGGGTAGGCCACTTCCCTATATCAGCAATGCATACTTACCAGCTCAAACCATACGACAATTTGCGTAGCCTAGCGATTAGCCCTCAACAACGAAAAAATCTATTTGACAATGCAGGGTTTATCAAAGGGACTGAACGCCCAGAGCGCTGGCTCTTTTGGCCATCAGGGGTACCCTCTGCAGGCACTATGCGCCAATGGGGGCATCATGCCACTGCATTTATTGGCGAACGGTATTTTGATGATCCTGCTTTGATAGAAAAGCTGTTTTCCTATCATTCCGAGCAGATAAAACAACCAAAGCAATGATAACGAAGCTGTACAAGTAGTATATATAAAGTGAAATAACTTTATTTAATGTATGCACTGTTAACCATAATATCTGAAAAACGATCCCTAATCGTACTGCAGATATCATTACGTTCAAATTCACTAAACTCGGTAAGTGATTTGGGGTCAAATCGATGTAGGTGTAAATAAGGCGTTTGTGACCTAAATTCTTTTAAGTCACCATTAACCAATACAGGCAGAAACGGCGTGCCATAACGCTTTTTATATAGTCTATCGAGAAATCCTACTGCAACTTCTAGCTCTAAATGATGATTTCTGCGTTGCTTACCAACAGGAATGCTAACGATAAACCCTGCCCTATTAATCGCCTCTCCAGGAAATAACGAAATACCTGTTTGTTTAATTGAAACGTCGCTGACTCGGTTAAACGTATCATGAAATGCATAAGGATTAGGCAACACGATCAAACCACTTCGATCCATATTTGACAGTATCACTTCAAAATTACTATATAGCTTTGCAACGGAAGGGCTATAAACACAAAAGCCTGTAGAAACATGCTTAAAAAAGCTAATTGCTTTTTTCTTATTATGTAGTGCTGATAAATCCCAATATAAATCAGGATTTTCAGGACGATCTGCAAGCTGTATTGGGGCTTTTTTCATTTGACTTTTCAAGTCCTTCCACTTAATCAAGTACTGGCTTTACCGACTAACCCTTTTTTCAAACAGTCGACTATCATACCTATAACCAACTTATTATCAATAAGAAACTCAAAACATCTAATAAAATAAGCACACTTACAGTACCAAGGTACTATAAGCTGATCCAGTAACTTTCTAATCGTTACATTTAACTATAGGTGCCTCTTACAGTGATTTCATATAGGCATAAAGTTTAGTATTCTTTAGTAATTATATTCTTAACAGCTCTCTCTGCACTTATGACAGAAGTCAGCTTGGATGAAAAAACTTGAATTAGCCGGCGATGTTTCGAGAAATCCTGACAAACAATGAGCGGCCGATTATCTGAAAGGTCATCAACTTTTGTTTTTAAAGAAAGAGTATAATCAATAATTTCAAACTCATGATTAAATTTTGGGTAAAAATAGCAGGTATGATCTAACATTTTTTTTGTAACAGCCTTTAGCTCTGATGAACTAAGCGGCTTATTATATGCTTTTCTTGCCTCATGAATGTTATTGTATTTTTTAATGCTAGTATATTTAACATGAAATAGTTGAAACAAATTAGTTCCTGTATACCTGACATATTTATCTGGCAAATCATTATAACCAAAAGGCTCTAAACTTGGATAGGCCCCATCAAATATTCCAAAACTATATGGCTTTTTATATACTTCATTAAGCTTACTGGCAACGACTAAAGAAAAACATAAATCATAATGGTATTTATACATTAGTGAGTTATAATGGATGGACTGGTTATATGTACAATTAATTACAAAGTCATATACCTTTCCTGCAACCTCTAATTCAATAGCAGACCTCTGCTGAACCTCACTGAGGTAAGTATTCAGTTTTAAACAAACCCCAGCTTTTTCTAATTGATCCTTAAACCATTTTTTTGCCTTATCCACAAGCAATATAGACTCATTTACGATGAAGCCCCCTTCAATATTTTCAAAACCATAGTATTTAAGTTGCTGTAAAGACAACTCATCAAAAGGTAGTCCAGCACCCCTCATGATAATTTTCATTGTTTCAAAATCAATGAGTGTACAGCTATCACTTGCAACACAAAATATCTTTGGGTTCGTCGATTCAGGCTGTACTAACTCAGCATAGCGAGCAACAAACTCCGCTTCATCTTTTTTACAAAGATTTCTAGTTTTACTTGAACGTGGATAGTGATAGCCTTTATGTATTCTAAATGAATTATACGTTGATGCACCGGCAAATATATCATCAGCCATATCATATAGATCTATATTGATATTATTATTTTTTAAACTTAATGCCAAATGGCATCCATAAATGCCAGCACCTATTATAGCTACATTCAATTTACAACACCTTTTAAACTTTCATCTTTGAACATAGACTTATCTTTATATATACCCGTCGCGAATCATTTTTAGGTTTTGTTATCTTCATTCCTCACCCCAATCACCTATTAATATAGGCTCATGGGGCTTCGTCACTTGATGGCCTCACCTAAAAACCCTTCACATTGGGTATACTTTCCATTTATTTAATATTGGTTGTATTTCTACTGTTTTTAAATATTCATCTCCTTTTCTTTCACGCAAACGCTTAATAAATGAGTCAATATTTGAAGCATTAACAAAGTCATGACTTAAAGAAATAGAGTCTTCTAAAATTACTGTTTGATGCCACCAGCCATCCGGTAAAATAAGTACTTCACCCGGCTCTAATATAAAATCTATTACGGGTGAAGCATTTCTATAAAGTGGGTAGTTTATATAGTCTGGGTTAACCAAATCAACACTTTTATCACTGTAATTCAGCCACCGGTAATCCTCAGGAGGGTGTAACAGCCAACGCTTACGACCAACAATTTGTGCAGAACAAACATGTTGACCCAAACGATCACTGTGATTACCAATACCAGAACCTTTTAATCCCATGAATAGCCATGTAAGTGCATTACGCTCTTTTTCAGGTAAATCAAATGTCCAGTCTTTTTCGCTATTATCTAATAATGATAAGGGCTTAAAATCATCCTTAAGTAATCTCACAAAGTCATCTAAGCACCACATAGCATAATGAGGGACATCAAATGGTGTCTCAAAAAAATTCTTTAACCGTATATGTTTGTTTTGATCATCACGGTTTTGAAAGTATTGAATAAATACACTACCAAAATGCTTCTTAAAGTATTCCACATTCCATTTTGACAGTGCAGGCCACTCATCAATACAGCCCTGTAATACAACAGGCTTATGAGGGATAAGATAGTTTTCCAGGAATTGATCAAAGCTAATATCACCACTCATACGCTCAATGGATTGGGTAGCCCGCTTAGGTAATTGCTGCTGCCACTTACACCGAAAATTTGTACTAGCTTTATGAAAGTTTGCAATTTTTGGATCTACTCCATAACTGCGCTCTAACTCATACTCAAAATGATCAATATTAGATTCATTAACGATGTCTTGCGTAATGGAAATAGAATCATCCAATAGTATTGTTTGATGCCACCAGCCCACAGGTAAAAATAAAATTTCACCTGGTTCTAGCACAAAATCCAAGCAGGCAGCCTCAGCAAACTCAGGGTATTTTGCTATTGATTGTTCTCTTTCTAACCAGCTTGCTTCCCCTTCAGCCAAATAAGGCATCATTTCAGGAGGACTGATCAACCAACGTTTACGCCCACAGATTTGTGCCGACCACAGATGGGTTCCCATACTGTCTTGATGGTTTTTAATGCCTGTGCCTTTATTACCAATGAATATTACATTCATCTCACCATGAATAGTTTTTGGCAAATCAAGCAACCAGTTGAATTGGTGATCACCCAAGAAACTATTCTCTATAGGATAATCTTGGCTAATTAAAGGCAGCATTTCCCTTACATAAAGACTAGAATATAAAGTTTCGCCACTCGTCATCCGACTAAATAAATGCTTAAGCCGTACTTGCCTAGCTTCTCCTTCGTTACCATTGGCAAACATATTAGTAAAAATATTACCAAAGCATTTTTCAAACCATTCAAAACTCCATTTTTCTAATGCAGGCCATTGTGTCGTTATCCCTCTCACAATCACAGGTCGGCGGGGAAGAAGGTATTGTTGAGTAAGCCTGTCTCCCTTTACTGGCATGTCAATACGGCAGATTTCATGACCACCATACAGGCAATTGAGAATATCCAGGCCTTTATTACTAACGATATTCCCTGTGTTACTTTTTTTATTTTTCATTTTATCAATACACTTCAAACATACACTTTTTACTTTTTAAATATCAACTGACGATGAGCAAATATTCTTTTCACGTCACCTAAAGACTGGTTATTTGCCTGACGACGAACAGCACGTATTTTCTCGTTATCATTGAGATCACTTTCTAATACAGCCCATACATCATTCATCTGTTTTTCTGCAAGGTTTAAACGTCCAAGTGCTAGCATTTTTTTCAGAATAAATAGTAAGTCTCTATCAGTATCATAAAATGATTGGGAAATCATTATATTGCGATCAATACTTTCAACAGCATGCCACCAAAGCATAGGCATATACAATACATCACCAGGCTCTATGTCAGCTTGAAAAATGGTTGCATTACAAAACTCAGGATAAGTGCTCCAATTAACATCTTGTACATTAACAGGTGAGTAGTTAACAGGGCTACTGAGAGGATAGAGAAATGGAGTATCAACAATATCTATTAACACCAAGCGCTTGTATCCTGCCACCTGACACAACATATTTTGATACCAATCATAATGCAACGCAATCCTATTTCCACCACGAGACATAATCATCCGACGCTTTATAGCCATGTTAAATGCTTTAAAGGCGGAAATATCTGGTACATCAGCAGCAAGCGTAGGAAATAACCAGCTTCCTACAAAATAGTCTGTTTCCCCTGATGGCAATGTTAAACGCTCAAGGAAACGAGAAAAAGGCATCCATACTTTTTCTGCATCATCAAATAAACGCCCTTCAAATTGATCGCGGGATGTTTCTATATCAACTACATTATGGCCGGCATTTCTGTTTAAGTATTCATTATTCCATAATGGCAGCGCATCCCAGTGAGCAACCCCTCCTTTGATCAATAATGGCCGATTTTGAGCGATATAATCTCGATTAAATGTACTCGCTGAAATAGTGTTAACACTATCTACAGGTTCCAGCTTACATCCCTTAATATTTAAATCACTGACTCTTAACACCAATATAACTCCCTATTGTGAGTTCAGTAAGTTGCATGTCCATAAAGAATATCTAATAAGTTTTCTTCAATTAGGCGGTGAAAAATACTATGAGGATAATAGGATTTCCCTTGTTGCTGTTGGTATTCTCTATGATACTTCTTTAACAATGCATTTCGCCGGGAAGGCGTTTCATCTAATCCAATAATATTAAGAAGATCATCTCGAATTGAATCTGATACTGGCAATGCCCCTGCTTCAATTAACTTACCTGTTACTCGTACCCGCTGCTCCATCGACTCATTAATAATGTAAGAGACGGCTATATTACGGCCAAAGGACTTAACCTGGTGCCACCAATAACAGGGTACATAAAGTACATCTCCTGGGCTTATACGTGCTACATAAGGGGTAGCCTTTGCCAAAAGAGGAAATTGGTTAGAATCATGCTGTTCCAAATCTGCTAAGGAGCGATATTCAGTTTCATCTTTGGGGTACAAATAGTCAAAATCTGTAATATCAAATAGTAAAAATGCCTTCTCCCCATCAAACTGACACATAAAATTTTCATTATCATCATAATGAAGGAATGATTTCTGACCGTTTTTACCCCACCAAAATGTCCGCCGCCGCTCAACAGGAAAAACGGAGGAAACACAGTGCTCATTTAGATCTTGATAAAGCGGTGGCGGTAAATTTTGATCCGATATATAATGATAGCAGTCTTCTTGAAAAAACTTCATAGTAAAGTCTTTTATTGACATTACTTCTTCACTACCAGATTCTAATAGTATTTTTCCCTGTTTAGATAAAGGAAAAACATCTACTTTCACTCTCTGGTCACCTGCTATTTTTAGCAAATATTCATTACTGTTCCACTGCATGGCTGGCCAGTGACTCACTCCTCCACGGATAATCAATGGTCGATGGCCATCTACATACTGGCTTTTAAATGCTGCAGGCTGTATGTCTGTTACTTCATCTATTGCAATAGGTATTTTAGTTAGCATGATTTTAATTAAATAAACCAAGATTGACACGAAAGAAATTTTGCATTAAATACAGAACAGGATAGCTATATTTATGCTCATTGCGTCGTAATATATCAAACACAGGCTGACGCAGACGCTGGAATTCTTGTTCTATAGGGTATACATCTTCTTTCTGCTGGCTAGAATGGACATACAATAAACTTAATCTAAGGTAGGTTTCAAACAAATCATTCTCTAAAATAGAGTCTGTACCTAGTGCAGCCCATGTACTGATAATTGTCTCATCGGGATTATCTAACATATTTTCCAAACATTTTTTATCCGTAGGAAATACATCATTACGCACCAATTTTTCAAATGCCATAAACTGACCACGCCGATCCAGACGCACCCAGGATAATGCGATTGAGCGCCCAAGTGCTTTTACTGCATGCCACCAATACCCAGGTACAAACAATATATCCCCTGCATTAAGCTTCACTTGATAGCAGCTTACTGCTTTTAAAGCAGGAAACCGCTTATAATCAATATTATCAAGATCTACTAGGGAAAAATCAGGTAAAAATGCATTATCACAAGGGTACATACTGTTAAAATCGGCAATATCAAACAATAAAAATTCTTTCTGCCCATTAATCAGCACATAAATATTTTCTTCATCATCATAATGAAGTGGTGCCAGCTGCTCTCCTGCCCCCATAAACATCCCCACTCGCATTTCATAAGGCTCGACTTTTTTAAATCCTTCCAGCATAGAGTGAGTGCCTAAATCTTGTACTAAAATAGATGGCATATTGGAGTCATTTACATAAAGGCGTGGATTTTCTTGATAAACACCCAAAAAATCCGAAAAACGTACCTGACTGATTGGCGACTGGTGATCAAAACCTAAATCACCTCGCACTGAAGTGGTCTGAAACACTTGGCGATTACCTGCTATTTTACGCAAATAGTTATCATCCTCCCACACTTTCGTGGCTTGCCAGTGAGTGGCTCCTTTTCTAACAACACATGGCGTATTTTTTAGAAAGTAATTTTCATAAAATTCATCGGCACTGATTGTGTCAAACTCAATAATTTCCTTATACTGCATGTCAGTTTTTCCAAATCGTATGACGAGCTTTCACTAAAAAAATTTACTATGGGTATGTTTATAAATAGGGGGTCGTCTTCAACCAACTATAGACACCGCTAAAAATTACATTTTTAGCGGCATAAGGGCATTTTTAACAATTATTTACGATAAAATAGAGCTTCTTCTATATAGATCGACGACGACGATAGAATGAGGTCGCCACTTTACCTTCATCAAGTACATTGTTGGGAATGAACTGCGGCAAAGCAACTTCTATCTGCTGGTTATATTTCAACTCAACATAATTGGGATTAGCTCGCAAAATAGGTGCTGCCAAATAAGTACTACCATTCAGTACAATCTCACTTTTATGGACACTGGGTGAGTCATCACCCTCCTCTGGCATTCCTTCTTCTATACTTACTGCAGCATCATTTGCCGCATCAACATTGTCATTAAATTCATTATCCAAATACTCGGGATATTGCTTTAGAAAATTTACAGATACATAAAGCACACCGTCTAACTCTATCTCATTACCAAACACTGACTGACTATCATTCATTGGTTTTAAGCCTCCATTCTTAGTCATGATGTTAAACTACTATATCTACCCTATACACCCTATATCACCTAAATTCTACATTTAAAATGCAGGACTTATCTAAGTAAGGCATTACTTGCACAAAGCAATACAAACAAGCAGGGCAACAAAGTTAGTTTACTATTATTTAGTCGTCAATATAAAACCAACCATGGTTACGCTATGTTACAACAAAATAACTATCTGTATAAAACCACTATCAGTATAAAACTGATATCTGTACCAAACCACTATGATCCATGATGGGTATAGGATAAGTGATGCTTATATAATCCAGATAAAATAATTAAATTATCACTTTATTTTAAGTAGCTCATAAGCTGCTGTTGTCGTAACATAATCTTATCATGTCGTTTATATTAACTCTGGTCATACAAAGGCTGCCTTTTAATATAGTTGCCTCTACTATGTAGTTTATCCCCTGGTTTTCATCATCTATGCTCTATTGAGCCACGCTAGATTATCTTATAAGCTGACACGACAAACCAAGGATGCTTTTCATGCATTACAAAGCAGTATGCAACATAATTATCATAAGTTGGTTATTCCTCTTTAAAGTAAACGCCAACTCAGCACCTATTCCTGTGTTTACCAAGTCAGTACAATTAGAGCCTTTTGTTGAGGCAATTGAAGCATTAGGTACCTTAAGAGCTAATGAAGCTGTCACACTCTCCTCTACCGTCACTGAAACCATTACGGCTATTCATTTTGATGACAACCAGCGAGTTAAAGCAGGCGATGTATTAGCTGAAATGACTAGCACTGAAGAACATGCCCAGTTGGAAGAGGCTCGCTCCACTTTGGAAGAAGCTAAACGACAATATGAGCGTGTTCAATCACTGGTAAGCTCCAGCCTCGCTTCCAAGTCACTACTGGATCAACGACGCGTGACTTATGAAACAGCACAAGCAAAATTTCACGCCACTCAATCACGTCTAGCTGATCGTTTAATCATTGCCCCTTTTAATGGTGTGGTAGGCTTACGCAATATCAGTGTTGGCTCACTGGTCACACCTGGCGACCCAATTACCACACTTGATGATGACAGTGTAATGAAATTAGATATTACTGTACCTGCTGTTTTTTTAGGTACTTTAAAGCCTGGTCTTGAAGTCACGGCCAAATCCAGAGAAGTCAATAATAATATTTTTCAAGGTAACATTATCAGCATCGATTCTCGTATCAACCCTATCACCCGTTCAATTATCGTGCGCGCAGTATTACCCAATAAGCAACAACGATTAAAGCCTGGTATGTTAATGATGGTTGAATTGCGTAAGCCTGTTAAAGAAAGCTTGATGTTACCAGAAGAGGCTTTAGTACAAGAAGGTTTTAATAAATATGCCTTTGTTGTCAATACAGCCACTAATCCTCCAACTGTGGAAAAACGCAAATTAATGACAGGCGCCAGACGCCCAGGCGCTATTGTCGTACAACGCGGGCTACAACCAGGTGAAATAGTCGTTACCCACGGCGTAATGCGATTAAATAACGGTAGCTCGGTAAAAATCCTGGCTCAGCAAGCCAAAGATAAACAACCAATCACCGAACTTTTAAATCAACGGTCTTCGCCCCCCCAATCCCTTTCATCAGATAAACAAGAGTAACGCTAATTATGCTCCTATCTGATATTTGTATCAAACGACCAGTTTTTGCATCAGTTATTTCCTTATTACTCATCGCCTTTGGCATCATTGCCTTTGAACGATTGCCGTTACGGGAATACCCTGATATCGACTCACCAATTGTATCAATCGATACTCGCTATTCAGGCGCTGCCGCTAATGTCGTAGAAACCCGAATCACTCAGTTAATTGAAGACCGTATTTCTGGTTTAGAAGGAATTAAATACATCGAGTCTAATAGCTCTGATGGGCGCTCACAAATCAATATCGAGTTTAATTTAACCCGTGATATTGATGCAGCAGCCAATGATGTACGCGATAGAGTGTCACGCATTCTAGATGACCTTCCTCAAGAAGCCGAAGTGCCGGATGTCCAAAAGGTTGATTCAAATGAAGATGTGATTATGTGGCTTAATTTAACCAGTGACCGTCTATCTGTGCCTGAGTTAACCGATTATGCAGAGCGTTATCTTATGGACCGCTTTTCGATTCTTAAAGGCGTTGCACGGGTACGTGTTGGTGGGGGCCAGAGTTTTGCCATGCGGATTTGGATTGATCGCGCCAAACTGGCAGCCCACAATCTCACGGTAAATGATGTAGAGAAAGCACTACGCTCAGAAAATGTAGAATTACCTGCTGGTAGTATCGAGTCGATTAACCAAGAGTTTACTGTACGAGTAAAACGGCTATTTCTTAAGCCAGATGACTTTAAGCAATTAGTATTATCTCGCGGTAATGATGGATATTTAGTGCGCTTGGGTGATGTTGCCACTGTTGAAAAAGGCACCACCGAGTATCGCACCCTGTTTCGTGGCAATGGAGAAAGTATGGTCGGTATTGGCATTACCAAACAGTCAACAGCCAATACTATCGAAGTAGCACGTGCAGCAACACTACAAGCAGGCCGCCTCAATAAAACCCTACCTAAAGGCATGTATATTCACCAAAGCTATGACTCTTCAGTATTTATAGAGGAAGCCATTAACGAAGTGTATAAAACCCTTTCTATTGCCATGTCACTGGTTATTTTTACCATTTATTTATTTTTAGGCAGTGTTCGCGCCATGTTAGTGCCAGCCATTACTGTACCCATTTCGTTAATTGCTACATTTATTGTACTGATGATAATGGGTTTTACAGTAAATTTGTTAACTCTACTAGCCTTAGTGCTGGCTATTGGTTTAGTGGTAGATGATGCTATTGTCGTATTAGAGAATATTCATCGCCGAATGGAAGAGTACAATGAACCTGCTTTAGTCGCTGCATTTAAAGGCACTCGTCAAGTGGGGTTTGCGGTGATTGCCACTACTCTGGTTTTAGTGGCGGTATTCGCTCCTATTACTGTATTAGAAGGAGACATAGGCCGTTTATTTTCAGAGTTTGCAGTCACCATGAGCGCTGCTGTGGTTTTTTCCAGTTTAGTTGCATTAACATTATCTCCTGTTTTAGCATCAATGGTATTAAAGCCTGCAAACGGCTCTTTTTTTCTGGTTAAAAAAGTCGATAGTTTTTTTAATTGGTTTAAAAAACACTATCACCACTGGATACTAGCCTGCCTCAGAAAACCTTATATTGTCATTTCATTATTTATTGTCATGATTGGGCTTTCCGTATTTTTAGCTAATAAAATTCCTACCGAGTATGTGCCTAAAGAAGATCGAGGGGCATTTTTTATTTTGGTCAATGGTCCTGAAGGTGCCACCTATGCTTATATGAAAGAGTATATGGATGAACTTGAACGACGTTTGATGCCCTTAGCAGAAAAAGGCGAGGCTGAAAGAATATTAGTTCGCACCCCCAGAGGCAGTTTTAATTCAGGTATAGTGATTATGGTACTCAGTGAATGGAGCAAGCGCCGCTCAGCCTGGAAAATTATGGCAGAAATCCGTAAAAATACCGCTGACCTTGCTGGAGTACGAATATACCCTATCATGCGGCAAGGCATCAGAAGCCGTACAGCAAAACCCATCCAATTTGTTATTGGTGGCGGCACTTATGAAGAACTCGCTAAGTGGCGTAACAGGTTGTTTGCTGAAATCAATGAAAATAATCCTGGGTTTATTGGCATTGATAGTGACTACAAAGAAACCAGCCCACAAATTCATGTCATGATTAATTACGACCGTGCAGCAGAGCTGGGCGTCTCCATTCAAAATATTGGCCGCACCTTGGAGAGTATGCTCGCCTCACGGCGTGTGACAACTTATATAGAAGATGGAGAAGAATATGATGTAATGGTTGAAGGCAAGCGGGACCAACAAAATAGCCCTAATGATTTAACCAATATCTACGTGAGATCTGAACGGTCTGGCCAACTGATCCCCCTTTCAAACCTGGTTAAGTTGGCAGAATATGCAGGTTCAAAAACCTTAAATCGCTATAACCGCACCCGTGCAATTACTATTGACGCCAATTTAGAAGACCATTTACTCCTGGGAGATGCTCTCACCTATTTGGAAAACCTGGTACGCAAGCAGCTTCCAGATAATGCCGTTTTTGATTACAAAGGCCAATCACTGGATTACAAAAAATCTGGTGGTGCCAGCTATTTCACTTTTGGCTTAGGTATTTTAGTGATGTTTTTAGTACTGGCTGCGCAATTTGAAAGCTATATCAATCCTTTTATCATTACTCTCACTGTGCCATTGGCCATTGCAGGCGGATTAATTGGGCTAATACTGACTGACAACACCCTCAATCTATACAGCCAAGTCGGTTTAGTCATGTTAATTGGCCTAGCAGCTAAAAATGGCATTCTTATTGTGGAGTTTGCCAACCAAATGCGCGACCAAGGGGCAACCATACAAGAGGCCATTACCGAAGCAGCACAAGTACGATTACGACCAATTATCATGACTAGTATTACCACCACAGCAGGCTCAATCCCACTGATTATCTCTTTTGGAGCAGGTGCTGAAACCCGTCAGGTGTTGGGGATTACCTTATTTTTTGGAGTAACAGTTGCCACCGTATTTACTTTATTCGTCATTCCTGTTGCCTATAATCTATTGGCAAGATTTACTGGAGCCCCTGGCGACACAGCCCGCAAATTAGACAAAGCATTGAAAGCAAATAGCTTAAAATCAAGCGTCTCAGAAAAACAAATCAAAAGTGAATAGCGGTATGAATGAAGCAACAGCACAAGTGGTCCACCTTGCAGCAACACAATATAAAGGGAAGCTCTAATAACTACAAATAATAGTCCGTGGTGGATAGTAGGGTAAGTTTAAAAAGGGTTGGAGTCTACATCGGATGAGATACCCGCTAAATGGCGGGTATCTTTCGCTAGCATGGAAGAATAATCAAAAAGAAAAACTACGATGAAACAGACTGTTCTTTTAACGCCTCAGACTGGGTAACAGCTGTTTTACTGGAAAACAGGCCTAGTCCTATCACCAAAATAGCAACGCCACCCAATACCCAGCAATAATAAACATTACCGATTAAGGCCAAGGGAGAAAGTCCTGCAATTGATCCCGCCAATAAAATCTGCGCCCCATAAGGCAATAAACCTTGCACTACACAAGCAAAGATATCTAACAAGCTGGCACTTCGCTTACTGCTAATACCATAGTGCTGACTGACATCTTTCGCTACCCCCCCTGCAATAATAATCGCAATGGTATTATTAGCAGTAAATATACCACTAATAGCGGCTAATAAACCAACAGATGCTTCACCAGCCTTTTGGCTTTTATTAGCAGTGTTTTTGCCTAGCCGAGTAATCTTATCAATAACCCACTGCATGCCACCTTGCTGTTTCATAATCATGGCCAATCCACCAATCAACATGGACAAGACCATAATTTCCAGCATCCCCTCATAACCTGCATAAATGTTTTTACTAAGCGTTTCTAAGCCATAATCAGGCGTAACCAGCATTCCCATGACACCAGAAACAGCAATACCAATCATTAATACAGTCAATACATTCAACCCCATGACCGCGAGGGCTAATACAATAAGATAAGGTAAAGCCAGCCACCCATTCACTGGTTTAGCTTCTATCGCCTGACCTGGCTCACCCATCACAAATAATAAAATAATAGTCAGTACGGCTGCTGGTGCTGCAATTTTAATGTTTTCTCTGAATTTATCTTTTAAATCACATCCTTGAGTTCGTGTCGCTGCTATGGTGGTGTCAGAAATAACGGATAAATTATCACCAAACATGGCACCACCAATAACGGCACCAATACAGACAGCTTCAGGCAACCCAGCTGTTACTGCCACTTGTAATGCTAGAGGCGCTACAGCCGCTATCGTCCCCATGGAGGTTCCCATCGCAGTGGCAATAAAAGCTGAAATTATAAAAATACCGGGCAGTAACAGGCTAGCAGGGATAACACTCAGCCCAATATTGACAGTTGCATCTACACCACCAATAGATTTTGTGACGCTGGCAAATGCGCCTGCAAGCAAAAACACAAGGCACATTAAGATTATATTTTGATCACCGACACCTTTAACAAAGGTTTCAATTTTGCTATTGGTTTTTCCTTTCGCTAGGATAAAAGCTAAAATTATTGCCGGTAAAATAGCTACTGGCGCTTTGATCTGATAAAAAGCAAAATCTACTGCTTGCTGGTGGTAATAAACCCCGCTACCAATAAATATGCCTAAAAATAGCAATATAGGTAGTAATGCTATAAAACTACCAGTTTGTTTTTCCATCTTAATAACTCACCTAAATAACGAGTGGTCCATACGAAAAATAAATAAGGCAACGACTTTACGCATGCACCATTAGCGAATATGACCTAAAATATTTAACGGTAACTATTACCTAGCAGTATACTGAATAATAAACAACCACCCTTCCTACTCTTTGGGTTTACCCTATTAGGTAAAGTTGCCAGTTACAAGCCAGAACTCAACTGTCTTATATGATAAATAAGAAAAGAAGCAGAAGGATATACTAAGCGTAGAGATGGTGGAACAATTAACAGATGACATTTTATTATGCATCTATAATTAAAGATTATACCTTAAAAAAATTTCGGAAAATACGCATAGCTAATTTTTAATTTACAAGATACCGACTACATTAGCAGTCCTGCTTACTTGATTACCCCTGTGGAAAAAAACCAAAGGCTATGAGCGTAACGTCATGAGCAAAATAAATAGTGTCAGCCACTAAAATGCACTTACAGGCACTCTACTCTGATACCAGTAACTGGATATCGTATAAAAACTATTCAGCCTAATTACCGACAATAACTATAATAGTGCAATCACCAAACTAGCCTCTCTGTCAATAAGCACACACCAGAGGTGCAAAAACTTTCTTTTCATCGACTAGATATTGTTCACAAGTGCACACCTGAAGTACTTACCAAGCCGCTAAAAGATCACAAACTCAAGGTTTTAGGATTCTCTAGCTACAAAAACCCTGCATAATACTTCCGTCTTCATTTATCATCTAACATGGTTGAGCAGCTCCTACCCATCAAAGAGGAGCTCCCCTTGGCTGGACTGCCTGATATATTTCAAGCTATCCAGCGCCAGTGCAAGTAACTGTCTAGGGTACTGAGCCTCATTGGCCAAAATTCCCCCCTGGCAATTACTGATAGCTCTGATATTAAGGGAAGCCATACAATAGTTGATAATAATGAGAGCTGATTCGCTGAACTGATTAAACAGTCACACGGTCTGAGTAATACTTTATTAGTCTACTGTTGAAATAGTAAGTATGCTTAAGCCCTAAGATCAGCAATGGTTGTCTATAGTCATTCGTGAAGAATATATGCATTAGCAACCTTAAGTAACACCTATAATAAGGCCATTCATCTCTACAACTAGGGAGTGATATGAAATATTTGCAGTGTCTGGTATTGATATCAGTTATTTGGAGCATCAATTCAGTCAGCTTTGGCCAGGAGGGGCCTGAACAGGCCATTCAGCCCGTAGTTACTACCATTGAAAACTGTACTGCCCCAGCTACGACTGAACAATCGACTAAACAAGTCAAGCCTACTGGCAACCCATCTAAAACCAAAGTGCAGACTATTGTTTACTGCCCACAGGCTAAGCCAGCAGAAAAAACCAAGGCCAATGAAGAAGAAAAAGAGCCAACTGACCAAAAACTGGTTGTTGGTGAGCTAGAAAAAATAACCTTGACGCCACCTGGCATTACTTATGATGCACGGATTGACACAGGGCTGTCGACTTCTGTCTTACATGCTATTGATATCACTCCTTTTGAGCGGGATGGTAAAAAGTGGGTTAAATTCAAGGTGAAAGATCCAGAATCTGGTGAAATCACTGAAATCAGTCGCCAAGTTGTAAAAAAGGTGAAAGCTAAACAACCTGACTCTGATGGTCAAAAGGCTTACATTGTAAAGATGAATGTTCGCCTAGGCGCCATCGAACAGCGGATTTCGTTCAGCCTGACAGACCGCAGCAACTATGACATTTCAGTTTTAATTGGACGTAACTTCCTAAAAGATATGGCCATTGTTGATGTCAGCAAACAATTTACCCAAAAAACGCCTACCCCTGAGCAAACGCCTAATTTGGCAGTAGATGAGCAGCAATAATGTCATCAAGAGCACAAGTTTATTTATTATCTTTCATTTTCATTTTTATTGGCATTGGCCTTACCATTTACAAGAACTCAGAGCTTGAGTTCCCATTGTTGCCAGGTGAGCGCAAAGCTATCTGGACGGTGGAAGCAAAAATAGAATTTAAAGCCACCGATAAACCTGTCACTGTCTCTTTTGCTTTGCCTCATAACCCACCAGAAATGGGTATTTTAGATGAAGACTTTACCGCCTCAGGTTATGGTTTTGGCTGGGACAGCAACCAGCAAGAGCGTCGAGCACAATGGGCCAAACGAAAGGCCAAAGGCAAGCAGGTTTTGTTCTACAAGGTACAGGTTTTCCAACAGTCAGGTATATCTCAAGTTGAAGCTGACATCCCTCCAACTGAAACCAAAGTGCCAGACCTGTCTCCTAGCCTAAAAACCACTATCAGCCAGTTAGTCACTTATGTATATAATCGTTCTGCTGACAACACAACATTTGCTACAGAGCTAATACGTCTAATCAATGACAAAGAACCAATTGAAGATGTACAGCTTTTGCTGGGTAATCAGGGGCTGAGCAAAACGCGGCTGGCTTTAAATGCATTGGCATTAGCCAATGTACCTGCCAGGGTCGCCAGAGGTCTGCGATTAGAAGATGGCCGCCGCAATCAAAAGCTTACAACCTTAATTGAGATTTTTGATACTGACCACTGGGTCTTCTTAAACCCTAAAACAGGTCAAAAAGGGTTGCCAGACAACTTCATTCTTTGGCAACGAGGAGGCAGTTCACTGCTTGATGTAGAAGGCGGCGAGAACTCTAAAGTATCCTTTTCAATTATTAAAAACTCCCAACCAGCTAAGTCTTTTGCTATTTTGCATGGTGCTGAAAATCAAGCGGCCCTGGTCGACTTTTCGATTTACAGCCTGCCCATTGAGCAACAAAACGTTTTCAAGTCAATTTTGCTAGTCCCCATCGGCGCTATTGTTGTGGTATTAATGCGCATCTTAGTTGGGGTCAAAACGTCTGGCACCTTCATGCCGATTTTGAT
Source organism: Spartinivicinus poritis (assembly GCF_028858535.1). Lineage (NCBI taxonomy): Bacteria > Pseudomonadati > Pseudomonadota > Gammaproteobacteria > Oceanospirillales > Zooshikellaceae > Spartinivicinus > Spartinivicinus poritis. Next base: position 36,552 of record NZ_JAPMOU010000008.1, on the reverse strand, counting down.
TGCCATTGCGTTCATTGAAACAACCCTATTTACTGGCCTGATTATTTTCCTAGTGATTGTCAGTATTGGTTTATTTATTCGATCCTATTTAAGTCGGCTCAACTTGCTGCTGGTGGCACGAATATCCGCTGTCGTTATAGTGGTAATCAGTATTATGGCTGGTATGAGTATTCTTAGTCATAAGCTGGGTATCAGTGAAGCTATGTCAGTTACTTTCTTTCCCATGATCATTCTTGCCTGGACGATAGAAAGAATGTCTATTTTATGGGAGGAAGAAGGCCCCAAAGAAGTATTTACTCAAGGAGGAGGTAGCTTGCTGGTAGCAACCCTTGCCTACCTACTGATGACCAATCAGTATGTTGAACATTTAACCTTCAACTTCCCTGAACTATTGCTAGCGCTATTAGGCTGTATCATCCTGTTAGGCCAATATACTGGCTATCGACTAACAGAGTTACGCCGGTTTCAACCACTAGCCGAGGATTAATCACGATGTTTTTTGCTAAACCTAGCAAATTAAGGCGAAAAGGCATTCTCGGCATGAATAAGCGAAATGTGTCGTATATTGCCAAATACAACCCACGTAGCCTCTACCCGTTGGTTGATAATAAATTAAAAACTAAGCTGGTTGCTGAAACAGCCAAGGTATCCACCCCACGGCTGCTGCACACTATTGAGTACCAACACGAAATTAAACAGCTGGGTGATGTTGTTAATCAATATGATGGCTTTGTCATCAAACCATCACAAGGAAGTGGCGGTAAAGGGATTCTAGTAATCACAGAAAGAAACGCAGAAGGTTTCTTTAAGCCCAGCGGCGAAACACTCACCCTATCTGACATTAAACGACACGTATCAAATATCTTAAGCGGGCTACATAGTTTAGGCGGTAAACCTGATGTAGCCATGATTGAAGCACTGGTTCAATTTGACCCGGTATTCGATCGGTACAGCTATGAAGGCGTACCTGACATTCGGGTTATTGTTTTTAAGGGTTTTCCGGTAATGGCTATGCTCCGCTTATCAACCCATGAGTCAGATGGTAAGGCCAACTTACACCAGGGTGCTGTTGGGGTTGGGCTTAATCTAGCCGATGGTAAAGCATTGTGCGCAGTACAAAGCAACCGACCGGTTGATGAACACCCTGATACAGGCAGCCATTTTGAGACATTGCAGGTTCCACACTGGGATAAAATTCTTCATTTAGCCTCTTCCTGCTATGATATGACAAGGCTTGGCTATCTTGGTGCAGATATTGTTCTAGACCAACAGCTTGGGCCATTATTGTTGGAGTTGAATGCAAGACCAGGGCTTGCCATACAAGTTGCCAATAATACTGGTTTGGAACCCAGGCTTAAGCATATCGAAACCATGAAAAAGCATGGCTTTTCCGTCGATCAACGAGTTCAGTATTCTCAACAACAATTTGGCATTCTTTAAACTTTTCTCTAAAAAACACAAACCCTATTATGAAACTGACCTCCTTAATTGTTCATCGAGTTATCTTAGGAATACTCTTTTTCACCTGGAGTTTAGTGGCTACAGCCTCAAAGAATAATCATTATTACTATGTTGACTATGAGGTTAATCTCCAGCCAGCAACCAAAACTGCACAAGTAGCTATTAAGCTGAATAAAAATGCCCAATTCATCCGCTCAATCCGGCTTAAAACTGATTCACAACGCTACCTTGACTTTAAAGGCTCAGGACAAGTAGAAGTAAAGGAAGACTTCGTGCTTTGGCAGCCCAATGGCAAACCAGGCTCCTTAACCTACACAGTTAAAATGAACCATCAGCGTAAGTCAGGTCGCTATGATTCAATCATTACTGATAGTTGGGCGCTGTTCAGAGGGTTCGATGTTATTCCACAACTCCGTATCGACATGCAGGATGGCACCGAGTCTAAGGCAAAGCTTCACTTTAAAATGCCAAAAGGCTGGTCAATTGCCACTCCCTATATTCGCTATACCAGCGGCGCTTATAAAGTAGACCACCCTAAGAGTGCGTTTGACCGGCCAAAAGGATGGATAGTCGCAGGTGATATAGGGGTTAAACGAGAAACGATTAAAGGCATTAAAGTAGCTGTGGGCGCCCCGAAAAAACAGTCTGCTCGACGACTCGATATTTTAGCCTTACTGAATTGGAACCTGCCTGTTTTTCTCGATATATTTCCTGACTTTCCGAAACGCATTAATATTGTCAGTGCTAATGACCCAATGTGGCGAGGTGCTCTATCTGGCCCCAGCTCTTTGTTTCTTCATGCAGACAGACCACTAATCACCGAAGATGGCACCAGTCCTCCCATTCACGAGCTGATTCATGTTGCAATGTCAGCTCGTGCAGAGCCTGGTCATGACTGGTTAGTTGAAGGGCTTGCGGAATACTACTCGCTAGAAATAATGCGTCGATCAGGCACCATTACTCAGGAACGTTTTGAAAAATCCATTAAAGAGCAAGTCAGTAGAGGAAAAAAAATATCCAAACTAAAAGTAGATCGCTCTTACGGTCCAATCACAGCCAAAGCAGTTGGTATTTTATATAAAGTTGATCAAGAGATTCGTCAGCGAACCCACAATAAAGCCAGCTTAGATAATGTGATTAGATTATTAGCCAACCCTAACGTGCCTATCACCCTACAAGAAGCACAAAGAATTACCGAAAAGCTAGTCGGTGCTCCCCTAGAGTCCTTACAAAATATTCGATAACTGCCGTGCAACACCTCCTATCAAGCCTAACAGCCAACAGGGTCAAACATTGATCTCGTTGGCTTTGCGCTATAACTTCAGCCATAATGCAAACTTGTGTTTCCTGTTTGCTATGAGGCTAGAATGAAATTATTTGTTCCCGTCCGTTCGCTCTTCCTGCTGTTATTAACACTTGGCTTACTATCTGGTTGCCAAACCGCCTATTATGCTTCCATGGAAAAGCTTGGCTACCACAAGCGAGATATTTTAATTAATCGCGTAGAAGACACACAAAAAGCTCAACAAGAAACACAGCAGCAGTTTAAGGATGCTTTGGAGCAGTTTAAAGCAGTGGTTCAGTTTGATGGTGGTAACCTTCAGGAGACCTATGACAAGCTCAACACCGAATACGAAGATAGCAAAACCACAGCTGATAACTTACGTGGCCATATAGAGAAAGTAGAAGGTGTGGCAGAAGCACTGTTTGAAGAATGGGAAGAGGAGCTGGCACTATACTCCAACGCCACGTTAAAAAGAGACAGTGCCCGCAAGTTGCAAGAAACTAAACGACAGTATAAAAAACTGATTGCCTCTATGTGGCGCGCTGAAAAAACCATCGCCCCCGTATTAACCACCTTGCATGACCAGGTTTTGTACTTAAAGCACAATTTAAATGCCCGAGCAATTGCCGCTTTACGAGGTGAATTAAAAACCGTACAAAAAGACGTAGATCGGCTATTAAGTTCAATGCAGCAAGCCATTCGAGAGTCTCAGGTATTTATCCAGCAAATGCGGCGAAGTCAGTAGGATACCGATAAACATTCTCTTTTTTAAAAGGTACCAGAGAGTAATCCTATTGCTAATCCAGAGGTTTTTTATGTTGAATCGAGCGGCTTGTTTTCGCTACCTTGCTTTTTTTCGCTATATTATTATCTCCACTTTCACTCTATGGTTAGCAGGCTGCGCTACATTAGCGCCAAACTATGAAAAACCCAAAATCCACATCACCTCTATCCAAGTACTAGAGCCAGATGGATTCACCCAAAAGTTTTCTGTGGGCTTACGACTGATTAACCCTAACAGCACATCCTTACAGCTAAGCGGAATGTTCTACAGTATTAGCCTTGAAGGCTTTGAAGTCATTTCAGGTGTTACTAATCAAATTCCTAGTGTTCCTGGCTATAGCAGCACAGACTTTACTGTAGAAACATCAACTAACCTGATCAACAGCATTCGGTTTATTAATGATGTCTTACAGCACCCCAAAAAACAGCTGAATTATGAGTTAAAAGCAAAAATGCAAGGTAGCAATTTATTTAGCTCTACCACAGTTGTCGAAACAGGACAGATTCAACTTAACCATTAAAGAACCTGTGACAAAAACCAGCGGGTATATTGTTTTAACCCGCTATAGCTCCACACCCATCAAACCAAAGAAGGCTTCCATTACCTAGCTGCGGGAATACGACTGAAAATAGGTAACTCTACTACTTTTTAAATATAAATAATTTCATAGACTAGCGGCCGAGCAAACCTACCCGTATAACAATACGCAAGTACCCATTTGCCACCGGCTTGCTGCGAGTAAAAGCTCATCTGACTAGCCCATTTAGTATGGAAAACTATCAGAGGATAAATACTTACAGCAGCAGGCCCCTAAGCAATAATTAAAAATAGTACAAAGTAGTTTATAACCAATCATGTGGCAGCGTAAAACACCAAAGAACAACGGTAATAGTCCACCCGTTCAGCTAACCAATCGGCCTCGTCACTGGTTAGAGCGGTTACATATCAAAACCCAGGATGAGCCCTGGGGAATCACTATGGTCAGTTTTGCCTGGACGGCTGGCCCTGTCACTTATCTAGCAGCTCTGGCCGGTTACTATGCTGGCTATGGTGCGTGGATGCCCATTGATAAAGGCATCTATTTTGTCGGCTATTCAGTAGTCGCCGGTATTTTAGGTATTTTATCCAAATACCTGTATCACCTGACCACAGGCAGTAAGCTAAAGCAGCAACAAAAGGCAATCAAACAAGCAATTGCGTCACTGCCCCCCCTGGTATGGCAGGTAAGAGACCTGTCGTTAGCCAGTCTTACTGAAGAAGCCAGAAAGTATCAGGCAGCAAGCTATTTACTCCAACAGGCAAACTTGGGTGCTGAAGGCATTGAAGTGGCTGTTTATGAGTTGACCGAAGACCATCAACTAGCTTTACACGCAAAACGAATTGAAGTGCTACGACAGGCTGGTTTGTTTTCACGCATGGAAGACTTGATTCAGCAAGTAACAGTCCAGGCAAATGAAGCAAACGAAAAATTACGGGCCAACTACCCACAACTCGCTGATCAGCTATTTGAGCGGCTGAAAGGTATCGCTCCCAGCCCCGAGCTTGGTCGGCAACGCTCTCCCTTATTTATTGAAAGGATATTATCTGCCATTGAGCAGGATAACTATGAGCTGATGACACTCGCTGATACTGAAGAGCTATTTACCTTGGCACTTGAGCTGCTTTGTGATCGGGAAATCAGCTACCTAAAAATTGAGTATCAAGGTACCCAAGATATTGCAAAAGCCATTTCTCGCTTAGAAGAAGAGCGCAATGATTACCGAATTAGCCGGGCTAAAGTACTCAGCCGCCTCAAAGCATTAACCAGCTATCTAAGCTTATGTAATGTCAACGAGGATATTCATTCAGACGAAGGGCTAACCGCTCAGGCACTGCTCACTTCAGCGATTAATGGCATTGAGCAACTTGCGAAAGAGGTCAATAGCAACCGGCAACTGACTGATCGTCATATTAAGTACACATTAAACTTACAGGAACGAACCAAACAGCTAGAGTCAGCCTTAGAGCTATATGAGCAGGCTCGCAAAGCCTATTTAAAACTAGGAAGAGACTTAGTACATTTCCGTCGAGCATTACAGCGTTGGCAACATATTACTCAGAAAAAACAACAAATGTTGACTAATGTCGGTGGCTTAAAGCGCAATATTGTATTTACTGAGCAATCTATCAAACTGGATTTAGATGAAAAGGCTGCATTAGCTAAAATCCTTAATTTATTACTGAAAGAAACCAAGCTTGCTTTAAATCAATCGCCTAAACAAGATACCACAGCCAAACAATTACCTTTACTCAAGGTGAAAGAACTAGCAGTAGAACTGACAATTATGCTGGATAAATTTACTAAGCTGCACTCTCCCAAAATTCAGCGTGCAATCTACAGTTCCCATGCCATGTTAATTGATGCGTTGGAACCTGACGCCAGCGTACAAGAGCGCGTCACTGAAGCCAAAGCCCTAGCAGAAGATGTACAAAATAATTTATCAGCAGCTGCTGAACGCCTAGCGCAAAACCTGATCCGCTTTTACCGGGTACCACTGACCAATGAAATTATTGATTTTCTGGTTTCACAATATGATGCAAATCAAGAGCGCCTGAATTTTATTGCTGAAAATGAAGTGCCCTATAGCGCTAACTTTAATAATTTAAATACCCCTGCGATTCAAATACCAGAGGCAAAAAACCGTTGGAAGATTATATTGTTTAATGCTAAGCGGACGTTATCTCTTTACGCATATTAGCATGAGAGGTGCCCATTACACCCCGGCCAAAAACTCCAAGGTTTCCTTATCGCCTAGATATTTTGGTGAGCGGTTGATTATTTTTACATCTAACCAGGCGGATAATCTGGCCAATACTTCTCGGCTGCGCACTTTCAAGTGCCAGCGCCAGACAGCCACATCCGCCGCTGCATACCCCACTGCATCCAACTGGTAATGATCAGCAATAAATAAAGCCCTTTCAACATGAAAGGGTTGAGATACAATCACTAGCTTATTTAGGCCAAACACCTGCTTGGCTCGTACCACTGAGTCTAAGGTACGGAATCCAGCAAAATCCAACCCAATCCGTTCAGCGGGAACACCTCTGGCGACTAAGTCTGCTTTTATCATTTCCGGTTCGTTATAATCCTGTCGAGAATTATCACCACTGACCAGAAAGCCTTTCACCTTACCTGATTGATATAACTCAACTGCCGCATCAATTCTAGCGTTATAAAATAAATTGGGTTGTCCTCGAAAATACTTAGCAGTACCTAATAACAAAGCTACCGATTGGCCAGGTAACTGTTCTGGCTGCATGAATAAACGCCCTTTTGCCTGCCAGCTAATGTATCGATCAATACTTAACAACATGCACATCATCAGTATGCCTAACCAGAACAACCGCTTGAATATTTTCACTTCTTCACCCTTATCCGAATGATGGAGGCTATCGCAAAAGCTAGATGGAATAGCCCGTTACTCCATATCAAACACTAAGGCTATTTCTGCCTCCTTTTACCCTTCTTTGAAGAGTATCCTGGAAAAAAATATATGGTCAGCAACCTACATTGAAACTTGGTATAATAGGCCAAAACGTTAGGTATATGTAGTTAGCATGTTAGAAAACATTCGCATTGTTTTAATTAATACATTTCATCCCGGCAATATTGGCTCCGCCGCCCGTGCAATGAAAAATATGGGGTTATCACAACTCTATCTGGTAGATCCCCAGCAGTTTCCAGCCACAGACGCCACGGCAATGGCAGCAGGTGCCAAAGACGTGTTAGCCAATGCAGTCATTACGCAAACCCTGGCAGAAGCGATTCAAGACTGCTCATTAGTCATTGGCACCAGTGCACGCCAACGCACCCACAGCTGGCCAATGCTCAGTGCCCGAGAGTGTGGCGAAAAAGTAATCGCTGAAGTACCCCAGCAACAAGTTGCATTAGTATTCGGCCGTGAAACCATGGGGTTACACAACGAAGAGCTACAGCAGTGTAATTACCATGCGTATATCCCTGCCAACCCAGAATACCCTGTACTCAACCTGGCAACCGCCGTTCAGACCATCAGCTATGAAATTTACCAAGCTTATCTTGCTGCCCAGCAATACCCTGATGATAACCCCACTATAAATGAGCCTACTCACCCCAGTAGTCAGCAAATGGAGTATTTTTACCAACACCTAGAGCAAGTACTAGCCGATACGGGTTTTATTATTAAACAACACCCAGGCCAAACCATGCTGAAATTACGCCGCCTATTTAACCGGGCAAGGCCAGAGCGGCAGGAGCTTAGTATTCTTAGAGGGATTTTAAGTAGTATTGAGAAGCCACAAGCAAAAGAGCCTGCAGAAAAAAGTTTACCAGAAGAAACACAACCAAAGGATAGTTAGCGCTTTTATCAAGTACTACGATAAAAAATAATACTTCAAGGATGAAGCAATCCCATGCCCTTTATCACCGTTAACCAACAACAGCTGTATTATGAAATACAAGGCTCAGGAGAGCCTGTCATACTTCTCCATGGCCTGGGTTCAAGTAGTCAAGACTGGTCTTATCAGGTACCAGCACTACAAAACGACTACCAGGTGATTACACTTGACTTGAGAGGCCACGGCCAATCCAGTAAGCCGCCAGGCCCCTATAGCATTAAAATGCTAGCAGATGACGTAAGTTGTTTAGCAAAGCAGTTTGGTTTTCATCAATACCATCTGATTGGCATTTCCATGGGAGGAATGATTGCCTTTCAATTAGCAGTCGATCAGCCTCAGCAGATACTGTCATTATCGATCATTAACAGTGGCCCTCACCTTATTGCCCACTCTTGGAAAATTCGCTGCTTGATATACCAGCGGCTACTCATTACTCAGCTATTGGGTATGCGAATTACAGGCAAGCTTATTATGCGAAAACTGTTTCCTAAACCAGAACAGCATAGACTTAGACAGCAAGGAGTTGAAAAATGGGCAACGAATGATAAAGCAGCCTATGTGAATGCATTTAAAGCCCTTATTAACTGGTCAGTTCAGATCCCTCTCGATAATATCAAGTGCCCCTGCTTAATTTTAACGGGTGATCGAGACTATACCCCCATCAGCTATAAAGCAGACTATTGTCAGCAATTAACTAATGCCAAACTGGTGGTGGTTGAAGACTCTGGCCATGCATCTCCATTAGACCAGCCAGCCCAAGTCAACCAAGCGTTATTAAACTTTCTTAACCAATATGATGCTGCTAGACACGATAAATCTACGGCAAAGAGCGCTTGACTGAAACACATTAGAGGTGCCCTTAAACTGCCCTTTCATGTTGATTCATGCTAACCTAGTGCAGCACCCTATAAAAAGTGTTTCTTAGCCAAAACCACGCCATTTCACGATCTACGACATAAGTTTACTATCGCATGCTGTATACAAATATTTTTCTTATTTTTGGCATATTGATTATCTTAGGGCTTAGTGCATGGGCAGTTATTTTATGGCGTGAGGTATTCGCGAATCAGGCTAAATTAAAACAGTTTGAAAAACAACAAAAAGACTTTCTTGCTTCTAGTGTAAAAATTCTGGCATTAGCTATTGCTAACGACCAACTTGACCTCACAGAAGGGGCCATTCGTCTCAAAATCCTTCTGGATAACATTGATGTTAACTTAGTGAAACAACCCGATTTAGCTGTATTTGATACTATTTATAACGCCACTAAACACATGGCGACCCATGATGCTCGTGAAGCAATGCAACTGAGTTTAAAGATCCAGCAGGATTCAGAACGAACAGACCTAGAAGAGCAGTATGGAGAAGCAATAAAAGCTGCTGCGAAAAAATTACTATCAACTCGGTTTTAGCAGGGCCTGATACAAATTTATTACATTTAACTAGTGGTATACCGCAACTGGCTTCTGATAACAGAAGCCAGTTGTTAGACTTTCAGCCTTTTATATTTGAAACACTTCTATATTTGAAGTACATCAACTGACTGCATCACTTGCTGCTGAATAGGCTCCATATTAAGTGATTTAGGCCCAATAAACGCAACACTTCCTTGCTTCATATTGTTTAAAGCCACTTGCCATTGTTTAGCTTCCTCAGCAAACTCATCACCAAACTGTTTGTGTGGCATTAATAATACAGTCACAGGTCCTTTATCAGTTTTCACCACCAAATGCGCCACCATTTTGTCTTCAATGACACAATTTGCAGCATAAGTGACGTTAGCCAGCTCAGCCATGGCTTTAATCCCTACATTATTTAAGGTAAAGCCCACACGACCAACAGGGATAGGCTCCTCTAAAACTAAAGAATGGGCTTCATGCTCCATATGTTGAACAAACATTTCTGTCAGCTGTTGCTGTTCAGAGTTCAAATGAGCCTGCCAGAATACCACTCCCATCATCACTGAAGCGGCTACCGCAAAGCCTCCAATAAACTGACGAAAAGTTTTACTTTTACTTTTTAGAGGAACAATTGTTGGCTCCGTTTCTGTGACTTCCTGATCAGACGTTTGATCAAAGCTGCACTGAAGCATAATTTTTGCTGCCAAATCATCCGGTACTGGCACTGCAAGCGCTTCCATTAACAGTGCTTCTTGCTCTTGCAGCTGGGTATAGTAACGCAGACACTCCTTACACTGTTGCTTATGTTCAGCTAGAGCTGGTGAGAGTTGCTGTGGTTCTTCCAAGACTACTCGCCGAAATTCTAAGCAGTTCATACTCCTACACCTCGTGAATATCCTTGCTCATCATTACCACCTAACATTGCTTGCAACTGCTGCCGAGCACGGCGTAACCGGGTTGCCACGGTATTTGAGGGAATCTCCAGCGCTGTTGCAATTTCATCCTGGGAGTAACCTAACACCAACTGCATTACTATCGGTTCACGATATTTCTCAGAAAGCCGCCCCATACAATTTCTGAGTGTTTCCAAATTAGTAGAAAAAGCATAGTGGCCACTGTTATCAGGTAGCTCGTCCGTTTCTATATCAGAATATTCCAGTGATTTACGCTGAAAACGACGGGCATTCTCTCGCCGTAATATTGTAATTAACCACGACTTTGCCGCATCAACGTTCTGTAAGCTATCTAACGCTCGCCATGCTCTCATAAAAGTCTCTTGCACTAAGTCTTCGGCAACGGATTCATCATTTGTCAGCCAATACGCATAACGATACAAAGGCTTGTGGTAGGCCTCCACCAAAGCCTGAAACTGCTGGTCCTTATTCTTCATATACAAATAGACCTGTCTAGGAAGCAAAAACTTTCATTATAGCTAGTGGCACATGTGCAAAATAAGCTAATAGCACCACTAGAGAGTATGGTTAGCGCTTAGGCTTTATTGAACAACGCGAGAAACGCCATTTTGAGTTAAGATTCGAACTCGATCACCTGGACGGAACCGCACATTAGGAGATACCTGCTGGACAACTGAAACATAAGAGCCATCATATAGTTCAACTGTTAGTTGAACCCCTTGTGAGCGGGTGTATGCTTCTTCCGCTTTGCCACCGAGTAAACCGCCTGCTACCGCACCAGCAATAGCGGCAATATCGCTACCACGTCCACCACCAACAGTTGAACCAGCAATACCACCGGCAGCCGCACCAGCAATAGCGCCAACCCCACTTTTAGTGCCTTCAATCTGCACCAGCTTCACGTCAATCACTGTTCCCATCTTTACTGTCTGTAACTGTCTTACTTCGTTTCTTGAGTAAGACTCTCCTGACAGATTTGATACACATCCTGTCAGCACCAAGAAAAAACCAGACATAATACAAGCTATTACATATCTCATCACAAAATACCTTTCTTGCTACTTTATCACTAGACTTACTAGCCTCATCAGCATCAGCAGCATTACCAACAAACGGGTGAGCAACCGAACACTTTTAATAGAGTTAGACTTTGCTTACCGCAAAATACTCTATGACAAAGTAAGAAATTATGCTGATAACTTCTTTTTATTATTGCTTGAGAAAAAAACTATAGCCATTGAAAAATTATCTGCACTTGTAACAACATTTTCTAGATCGGCTTACTTTAAAAACAAGCAACCAAATGCCAAGTACAGATAATTAATGTAACAGCTGGGTATTTAGTGATAGGTAGGAACTATTTCCGACTGGTCATAATGGTCACTGGCTTGCTGCCAAGGTGCATCCATTATTGAGTTGACAGGGTATTTTGACAACTCAGTAAACTCTTGAGCAGCCTTTTCAAGTTGAATGATCGCCTGCTGTCTCAGGCAAGGCGTTATATTAGTTGCACTGATCAAGCGTTGTAGGGATTGCCAGGCACACTGATAGTAATAGTCAGCCACTTCACTATCTCCCATCATATTGTGGGTATCGGCCAGATTACAGCAAGCAATTAAAAACTGTTGCACCACTTGTTCTGCTGGCTGCTCTGCTAGTTGTTCAACAAAAGCAGGTATTGCTTGAGCTTTATTTAGGGCAACTTCAGCTAAATTAAGCGCTTGCTGAAAACGCTCTTTTGCCAATAAATATTGCTCCTGCTGAAATGCTTCTCCACCTCGGTGAATCAGCTCCCGCCACATAACGGCATTACTATACATAACCCGTTAGCCTCACTTGAATGAATAAAATCACATAATTAGCGTGTATATTAGAAGCACATCTCATCCCAAAGTTCAGCAGGAAAAACAGACAATTTGCTTCCTGCCTCACGCACTTATTGTGAACAAGCAAGCATCAATAAAAACAATTCCCTATTGAGTTGTTTTGTTAAGCCTTTACAATACTGGCTTTTTTTTACCCAATTTCAGTAATTTTATTTGCCCAAGCGGGCCATGCCAGTATTTAAAGGAGTATTCATGCCTATTGCCCAAACAGCCTGGGAGTACATCAGTCTTAACCCACAACAAAGTTTATTTATTCTGGCAACCATATACGGAATTCTCGGCGGGTTATTGAGTTTAAGTGTGCGAATTCGTGCCAATACCCGCTTGGCATCTGTCACTCCTATGGTAACTAGCCATGAAGAACACCTACCGATCTCTAGTCATTTTGATTGCAGCACGATTCAACACACCTGGAACCGCTTATTTTCAGGGACGGCCTTGTTTTGTGGCATCATGGCTGGTGGCTCAATACTCGTAGGACTCTGCTTTTTTAGCTAATAATAAGCTGGGTGACTGTTATGAAAGGATTGTTACTTTGTAGCAACCTTCTTGTATGACTAAAAAAATAATCGCAAGTAGAATAGGCCCTAAGCACAAAGCCATGAGTTAGGGCCGAAAAGTCTATTTTTAAGCAGCTTAACTTTTCTGCAGCTTTAATTTATTAATGACGGGGTTTGCGTACATCCGCAGCAACCATGGACGCCAAGCATCGGTACAACTAGCCAAACGCTCTTCAAAACGCTGACGTCGTGCCGCTAAATCAATATTGGGAAACTCTGCCCGTATCTTGTCCCAGTCAAGAGGCTGCTGTGCTTCTTCTAGTTTTTCATAAGCAAAGTAGTTGGCTGGATAGAGCCGATAATGGGTTAGGATTTGCCTATCCATTGCATCAACTACCTGCTGTGGGGTATCAAGCTGTCCAGTGAGTGGCTCACCGAAAGCAATATGGACATGTCCTTTGAAGCCACGAATACCTTTGACAATACTTTGCACATCTTCATTATCAGCTTTTTGGTAATGGCCATCACGCTCAGTCTGATATAACTCTCTTGCCTTTAACCAATCACAAGGGTCATACTCATAAGAGATAGCCACAGGTACAAGATTCAGATTATTAATAAAATCACTAAAACTGATGTCTTTACCTCGCTGGCTAAGCTGCAGCATTTTGATAATGGCGGCTTCAGAAAAATCATTGCCATCTTTCGCCCGACCTTCCCGTTGCGCAATCCAGATTGACTCATTTTCAGCTAGCGAATCATTGATATAACTGGAAAGTTGCTGATAAGCAGCCAGCTTTTCTCGCTTACCCTGTACAGAACGACGCACAATAAAGCTCTTATTTAACCGCATTAAGTCACTGACAAAGGGGCGAGTTAACAGGTTATCACCAATTGCCAAACGGGGTGTCTTAATATTGTTATGGTATAAAGCAAAATTCACAAATGCCGGATCAAGCACAATATCTCGATGGTTGCTGATAAATAAATAGCTTTGCTGTTGTTTATTTAATTTTTCAGCACCGGAGAAAGTCACATCAGTAGTGGTTAAATGAATGACTCGATCTACATATTTTTCTACAACATCTTGCAAACTGGTAACATCATTTACCGACTTCAGCTCCCTACGTAATAACCAGCGCAGGCAAGGGTTAATCACAGGACCCAGCTTAGTTGCCAGTTTACCCAGCCTAAACTTTGCCATTGATTCAAGAAAGCCGTCATCGTAAAGCAGGCGATCAACAACTTCTCTCACTTCATGATCGTGGTAAGGTCTAATCTCTTCGTATTTATCCATACACACTCTAAGGTAGTTCGCTACGGTTAATTCTGGCGGCAAATCCTAGCACAGTTTTATCCAAATCGTTTATCCAAATCGGTATTTACAAACCAAGCAGGTCAAAACTGTGTCCTTGGCCAAAACAAGTCAATGCTTGCAAATAGCGCTTCCTAGCAATAGCATTTAAACAGCGGCCCACTTAAGGCTCTCCTCTTTTGCATAGATAGTTTTTCAAGGACATCAAGTGAAAGCTCAATTTTTTGCTATTGTTTTACTTAGTTTATTATTTCCTAGCTTAGTAGCAGCCAACCCCAAAATCACAACACTTGAAACCTCTGCCAATGCGGGAAACGTCAATGCACAGCTTGATCTTGCCAAAGCATACTACTATGGTCGTGATATCCAGCAAGATTACCCAACTGCAATCAAGTGGTTAAAACAGGCTTTAAGGTCAGATAACCCTCAGGCAAAAACCCTGATGGGGCTAGCGCTCACATCTGGTCATGGTGTTAAAAAAAACCTAGAACAAGCCTTCCAACTGTTTGCAGAAGCCTCTCGTAGTAAAGATGGTGAAGCACAATATTACCTAGGCCGGGCTTACTTAAAAGGTAAAGGTACCGATGCCAACATTATATCTGCCTATATCTGGCTCACCTTATCTAGTCATCAGTCCCACACTAAGCAACTTGAAGCCAAGCAAACTCAACAAGAAGTTGCCAAGCTCATGACCCCTGCTCAACTAAACAATGCCAATATTTTAGTTGAGCAGTTTAAAAGCATGTACGAACAATAAATGGATAACCATTATCAATAGGAACAAACTACGCAGGTACTGTCCTGAGTAAGCTTTAATTGCATTTATTCAACTACTCGCATAAAAGGGGGCAGGCTATTTAGCAACATCGCCCCATAGCGCTGAGTTACCAAGCGTCGGTCTAATAGAGTGACTTGGCCATGGTCTGCTTCAGTTCTTAATAGACGACCACAGGCTTGCACTAGTTTAACAGCTGCATCAGGAATCGTAATTTCCATAAATGCGTTACGCCCCTGGTTTTCAATCCATTCTGCAAGTGCAGACTCTATCGGGTCATCTGGGGTAGCAAATGGGATTTTGGCAATAATCACATGCTGACAATACTCACCTGGCAAGTCGATGCCTTCTGCAAAACTGGCAAGACCAAAAATTACGCTTGATTGCTTCTTATCAATTGCCTGCTTGTGTCGTTTAATAATTTCATGCTTGGCCAAATCTCCCTGCATCATTACCAAACGCCGATCTTTGTCAGTTAGCCCATAGTAAACCGCTAACATTTGTTTACGGGAAGCAAATAACACCAGATTACCTGAATATTTGCTAATTAACGTCGGTAACTGTTGGATAATCTCTTCCGTATGGCCCTGCTGGTCTTTCGGCCCACTTTTCATTGCAGGCACCACTAGCTGGCCAGCAGTGGCATAGTCAAAAGGGCTGGGTACAACGAGTGTGGCACTGTTTTTGGGAATGCCAGCACGCATCCGAAATCGGTCAAAAGTCCCTAACGCCGTCAAAGTAGCAGAAGTTATCACAGCGGCATGCGCTCGATTCCACAACGATTGACGCAATGTTTCTGCGGCCAAAATAGGGCTTGAGGCTATCTCTACCTCTAGCCGTCCACCAATATCAATACCTATCAGCCACCGCGCCCAAGGCGGGCTGGTAGTTGGGTCAGTCGCGGCATAGCTCTGCCACAAGGCCAAGTTAGCCATTGACCGAGTTAAGTGCACCCCTACCAGAGGATACCACTGCTCAGCCTCTGGCTTATCTACCCCAGTTAACTTGCCATCAATGGCTTCTTTTAATAACTCAGCCACTTGGTCCAACACATCAGTTAATTGACTGAATTGCTGTTTAAGTTGTTCTGCCTGCGCTTTTAATAGTTCAGGGATCACCCCCATAGGAAATCGATAATTAATTGTCTGCTCTTGCTGTTGAGAGCCAGCGGCGGGTTTGCTTTTCTGATACCCAGTAGAGGCTTGATTATTGGTTGCTTGCTGAGTAAGCAGCTGTGCCAGCAACTGGTAACTCTCATCCAGTAACGTTTGTAGCTCAGGCGCTAACAGCCCAGCCTTTTCCATCAGTCGTCCAATTTCTCCTGGTAAAGCATGTTGCTGCAACCATTTGGCAAATTGTTTAGCCAAGCTATCTAACCATTGCCCAGTGGCTTTAATCCTTGCTCCATGGGAAAAGTGGTTAACCGCCTTATCCGGCAAGTGATGTCCTTCGTCGAAAATATAAATAGCATCCTTTGGCGCAGGTAAAACAGCCCCTCCTCCCAAAGCTAAATCAGCAAGTACTAAGTCATGGTTAGTAACAACTACATCAACTTTACCCAAGGCTTCTCGTGCTTTAAAAAATGCACATTGATTAAAAAACTCACAGCGCCGGTTGGTACACTGGTGATGATCGGTGGTTACCGCTCGCCAAATATCATCATCCACTGGCTGATGCCAATTATCACGGTCTCCATCCCATTTACCTGTTGCCAGCCGATTCAGCATGTCTTGGAAAATGGGTTGCTTGCTGTTGTTATCCAGCTCAACCTTGTAACCTTCTTCAGCAAACAGCTCAACAGTGCTCTGCATGTCCTCAGCGCTTTGCACTTGATAGTCCAACTTTGTTAAACACACATATCGCCCCCGACCTTTAGCCAGGCAAAAGTTAAATGACAAACCACTTTGTTGGCGAATTTGAGGGAGGTCTTTCAGGACAATTTGCTCTTGCAAAGCAACCGTTGCAGTGGAAATAATCAGGGTTTTTTCACTGTGTTGAGCAATAGGAATGGCCGCAACCGCATAGGCGACTGTTTTACCAGTACCTGTGCCCGCTTCCACGGCACAAACGGCAGGGTCCGATTCGCGGTTACCTTCATCATCGACTTGAACTGCGGCTAATGATTTTGCAATCTCAGCAATCATCAACTTTTGCCCATAGCGGGGCTTTAGCGACTGTTGCTCTAAAAACTGACTATAGGCACGCTGAATGGTTTGCTTGAGTTCTTTATTTAACATCATCACCCTCTTTTACTAGAAGGTGATGATACGTGATTTTGCAAAGGCTAAAAACAGCCCCTTCAATACTTATACTCTTCGCGAATGATTTTTAGGCTTTGTTACCATCACTCTTCACCCCAGTCATTTAGTTTACTAAACTCCTGGGGCTTCACCGTTCAGTGGCCTCGCCTAAATTATCCTTCGCTGTGAGTATATACCTGTTAAATTTACACCTAGAAGTGAATCGTGACTGGTATATCTCAACTGTTACAGCGTTTCCACTTCAAACCGTAACGATGGGTTAACTTACCCTCAACACTATCCAGCCCCACAACCCCTTCTGCATTAGACCCTGCCGTATGCGTTTTTTTCAGATTTAACTGAGTGGTTAATACCACAGGTGCCGTAGCGCCACAATCAGACCAGACAAAAGATTCCACATCTAAACTGTCTGATACAGTAAAGTCTCGATTAATCGGACCACGCACTGAGCGGTTTAAGGTTGCCTCGGATAGCTCTCCTTGAAAGTGATAGCGGCTGACAAAAGTACCATTAATGCCACTATCAAGATCAGCATAGCCACGGTAATTAGCATCAACTATGCTATAGGAATAACCGCTGGGCACAGCTAACTCAACCCTTAACTCACAATTTTTCCGCTTATCATGGCGCGCAAACCCATCACCGATACCCGCAACATAATTATCAAAAGAAATACCAAAATTTAAACCACTTTTCGCTACCGATGTGGCAATGGAGTTTTGTGGGCAACCAGACCCACCATAAATAATACCTTTAACTTTTACTTGACCTTCAGGGGGGGTAACATATTCAAAATCAGTTGCTTGTGCACTCTGTCCGGCAACCAAAAATGCACTGCAGATAAGGCCTACTCTTAATGATTTTATTGTTAGCATTATTAA
Source organism: Spartinivicinus poritis (assembly GCF_028858535.1). NCBI lineage: Bacteria > Pseudomonadati > Pseudomonadota > Gammaproteobacteria > Oceanospirillales > Zooshikellaceae > Spartinivicinus > Spartinivicinus poritis. Next base: position 18,674 of record NZ_JAPMOU010000008.1, on the reverse strand, counting down.
TTCCTTGCAAATTCCTTTTAAGCCTATCTGCCATTAATTTTAGCTAAACGCAGCACGATAGACTGTTTTACTTTATTCAAAAGTACCCGCTACTTCTCCACAACGACGCCAAACCAAGCCATACTCCTGAGTCAGCTTACCTTCAACACTATCAACACCGATTGTACCACCCGCCTCTGGTGCTGCTACAGGTGTCGCATTTAAACGAATTTGCGTATTGAGTACCACAGGTGCAGTGGCTCCACAGTCAGACCATACATAAGATTCGAGATCCAGCGTGTCATCATAGGCAAAGTCTTTATCCACCTGCCCCCGAATAGTCTTCGAAAAACCAGCTTCCAGTAATTCTCCCTGAAAGCGATAACGCGATTTAAGCGTACCAACTACTCCTTTATCTAACTCGGCATAACCGCGATAAATAATATCGGCAATTGCATAGGAATAACCAGAAGGGATGCGTAAGTTAATCCTTAGTTCGCAGTATTTTCTTTTATCTGCTCGATTATATCCGTCACCAATACCCGCAATATATTGATCAAAAGACACACCAAAATTTAACCCGTTCGGTGCTATCGAAGTACCAACTGTACCATTAGGGCAACCAGTACCACCGTAAACAATATCCTCTATATAAACTGAGTTTTCCGGAGGATCTTCCAAAGATATCGCTGGATTTGCCGATGCAGAAATAACAGGTAGTAACGCAAAGGTACAAATGGATGCTCCAAATAAGTGAGCTAAATATTTTTTTTCCATTGGATACAAAGTCCTTTTAAAAGCTAAATTACTTCATAACTGTTTTATGCAATAAAACTAGCCCGAATATTTCACCAGACCATAAAATCCTTGATATCTGGTGAAATATTCGAGCTAGGGCGTTTCGAATCTAGCACCTCACCTAATAAATCACAATAAAAAATTCACTAAAATTCATGTTATTATTGTCAAACATTATTTAAAAAATGAGCGAACCAATGGGCACCTCTAATAATTGTTTACTGTCTCTGGCCTTCTGGTAAATTCGCAATCAAGGCGTTGATTTGAAGGCATGCTGGTGGCCTGTTGAAAAGCAACAACACCGAGTGCGGGTTTACCAGAAGGCCCTGAAAGGCGCTGCCTGACGAGCTCTTGCACTGTGTTGCCTTGCTTGGAAAGGCAACCAGCCTTACACTTCACAAGCCGCCTTGTTCAAGACCCCGTCAGCTTGCGCAGAGACTATAAACAATTATTAGAGGTGCCCCAATGAATAACCCTGCATCATGCCCTTGCGGAAGCAATCAAGACTTTATCAATTGCTGCCAACCATTGATTGAAGGTAGTCAACCTGCTGCAACAGCTGAACAGCTAATGCGCTCTCGTTATTCAGCCTATGTGGTAAATGCATTGGATTATTTAATTGCTACTACCCACCCCCAACAACAAGCAAGCTTAAAGAAAGAGTCGATAAAATCCTGGGCCGACCAATGCCAGTGGGTGAAGCTGGAAGTGAATAAAGTGTGGGCTGGACAAGCTGCCGATGAGGTAGGTGAAGTTTCTTTTAATGCTTATTATCAACTGACCAGCAATCCAAAAACTCAGGTATTATCTGAAAACTCGCGATTTGTAAAAATTGATCAACGCTGGTACTACATTGATCCAACTGCACCATTTAAAGTACAAACAAAAATTAATCGTAATGCTCCATGTCCTTGCGGTAGCGGCAAAAAATATAAAAAATGTTGTTTACAACAAAACGTCTAAACAGACTTTATTGATTTTAGTTACCTCCACTTAAAAACTGTAGAAATATCCAAACTCACTCGGATATTTCTGCAAATCGCAAACCTGTAAAATACGCTATTTAAGGGCACTTCTAATAATTATTTGCTGTCCCTGGCCTTCTGGTAAATTCGCAATCAAAATCAACAGCACTGAGTGGGGGTTTACCAGAAGGCGCTGCCTGATGGGATCTTGCACAGAGGCCATCAGCAATTATTATGAGGTACCCTTAAGTAACAACTGGCTGGCTTGTTGTTGCTGCGCCCACTTTTCGGACTAACTCCATTAACCGGTGCGCATACATCCATTGCTCATCTGCCCATAGGGTCAAACTAACCATCTCACTACCTACCACTTGTGTAGCTGCTGCTTCCAGGCTGACAGAATAAGGCTGTTGCCATAGGTCGTTTACCCATAAAGACTCATGACTGACAGACAACAGTTGTCGGTAGCGTCCTCTCGCCGCTTTATCCAGCAAACTATTCACTTCTGCGACGGTCGTTTTGCACTCAACCAGAAAAGTACCGTGCACTTGTGATAGCTTTGCACTCGGTAAAAAATGTGCACTTGCAGCAAGTTGATGTTTAAAGCCAGGAAAAACTGATAACAGTTCATCTGCTAGCCAAGTAGGCTGACTGTAAACCGAGGCTTCTTCATAACTCAGACGGTGTTTAAAGTGCTGAGGTGACAAGTGATGGCTTACCGTATTATTTCCAGGCTGATAGTAAAAAGACGCATATTTTATTCCCAGCCCATTAAGCAGTACATTAAATACTGGGGCGACCATATGACAACTGGCTGACAGGGCCGAGATAAGTGAGTGATCATGAGGTGAATACAAATGGTCATTAACCCCCATGACTAATGCCAATACCTGTTCAACTGGACGAGTTAATATTGCTTTGGGTAACAGCATTTTCAAAGCATGCAAGCTAACTTCTTCAGGCCAAGGCTCAGCCACCAAGACAATATCTACTCCGAGCTTTCGCCAAGGAATTTCAGATATTTTGGCAAATTGAGTACAGGCAACAGAGGTGTTATCAATTCTGATCGCTTTTTCTTCAGCTGCTATCGACTTTTGCCAGCAGCCACGGCTACTATCCTGTTTGAGCATCCAAGCAACCTGCTCAGGGGTAACCGAAGCATCATTAACTAATACAAATTCGACTTCAGGCCACTCCCAGGCTGCTCTAATTGCCAGTCGGCTTAGGCCATTAAACCCATATATTCCAACCTTCACCGCCATGGTTTATGCTTTTCACCCCACATTTTTACTTCCCGATTTTTGTCCACAATTAAACCACCCTCTCACCCATTGTGGAGCGGTATCTTAAGCAAGTTTCTGTTAAAAAGAAAACGATTGAATTATATTCAAAAAGGTCAGCGCTATTAGCCTGTTCAATTAATCAGCAAAAAATATTACTTGGCCACTAATTAGGCCTAACTACCTTGATTTTAAGTATTTTTCATCATGTGATAGCAATTAAAATCATTTATGTAGGTAAAAATACTTATAGTTATACGGGGTATTTGGTAATTAAATTGTTCCTTTTTTGTCAAACAGGCTGCAATTGACAAGGACTTGACTATAGTTAAAGCCGTATTTGTATAGTCAATGCGCCACTGTTTTAACAAAAAAACAACCAATATACCTGTTTCAAGGTATACCTACATAAAAGTAAAAGAGACGAGGTAAACATGTCCGTACTGAAAAAACTTTCCTATGGTTTAGTGGGTGTTAGCTTAAGCGTAGTGGGCATATCAGCAAGCCATGCTGCTGAACAACAATTTATTACCATCGGTACTGGTGGTGTTACTGGCGTGTATTACCCTACTGGTGGTGCTATTTGTCGTTTAGTTAACAAGGGCCGCAAAGAGCATGGTATTCGTTGCTCTGTTGAAAGTACTGGTGGTTCCATCTACAACCTTAATACTATGCGTGCTGGTGAGCTGGATTTAGGGGTTGTACAATCTGATTGGCAGTATCACGCCTACAACGGTAGCAGCCAATTTAAAGATCAAGGTGCTTACAAAGATTTACGTGCCGTGTTCTCTTTACATGTAGAAGCTTTTACAGTAGTTGCACGAAAAGACGCTAATATTAAGAACTTTGCTGATTTAAAAGGCAAGCGGGTTAATATTGGTAACCCAGGTTCTGGTCAACGCGCCAACATGGAAGTGTTGATGAAGCAGTACGGTTGGAACAAAAAAGCTTTCTCTTTAGTGTCTGAATTAAAGTCAGCTGAGCAAGCAAAAGCCCTATGTGACAACAAAATTGATGCATTTGTGTTTGTCGCTGGCCACCCTAGTGGATCCATCAAAGAAGCGACTACCACTTGTGACACCACAATTGTTCCCGTTCAAGGTAAAGAAATCGACAAATTGGTAGCTGACAACAGCTATTATGCGAAAACTGTGATTCCTGGCGGCTTATATGCTGGCAATGACAAAGATATTCCTACCTTTGGTGTCGCAGCTACGCTGGTTAGCTCAACTAAAACCAAGCCAGAAGTAGTATACAATTTAGTTAAAGCTGTTTTTAATAACTTCACTGACTTTACTTCTCTACACCAAGCTTTCTCTCACCTGAATAAAGAAAGCATGGTCACTGACGGACTGTCTGCACCACTGCACGAAGGTGCTAAAAAGTACTTTAAAGAAGCCGGTTTAATTAAATAAATTCGGCTATTTTATGAGTTAGCCTGAAAGCATCATTTAGATGCCACAAACCTGGGTATGTCATGAAGTGCATTAGTCCAAAGCGTTTAATGTTATTTCTTTAGATACCCAGGACTAAAATATAGCGGCTAAATATGAAAATTTTATTATCTTTATATAAAGCAGCTGTTAGTTTATGTGGCATCTCCCTGTGCTGCTGTCAATGGCTCAGCAGCCCTACCAGCTTGTTCTCTTTCGTATCTAAAGGCAAAAATTGATATGACTTCGAAAGACCAGGATCTTCCTCTAGACCAAAATCTAGAGCAAATGATCGCCGAAGCTGATAGTGGAGCCAGAGCACCAAGAGGAATTCCTGCTTATGTGCTGTTACTGGTCCCTATCTGTTGGTCGCTATTCCAGTTATGGATTGCTTCCCCGTTACCCAGCGGCATTAATACGTTTATATACAATAATATAACCCAAGACTTCAGTTTTGGCTTATTTAACAGCACCGAGTCACGTGCTATCCACTTAGGTTTTGCGCTATTTTTAGCCTTTACCGCCTATCCCGCATTCAAGCGTTCACCACGTTACTACATCCCTATCCAAGATTGGTTTTTTGCCCTGGTTGGGGTCGCATGTACTCTTTACTTGGTCGTGTTCAAAGATGATTTAGCCAACCGTGCGGGGGCACCAACAACAGCTGACTTAGTAACAGCTGGTATTGGCATGCTGCTGTTACTAGAGGCAACCCGCCGTGCACTTGGGCCACCTTTAATGATTGTTGCGGGTGTATTTTTGGTTTACACCTTTGCCGGCCCTTATATGCCAGATGTTATCGCCTACAAAGGTGCCAGCTTACAAAAAGCGCTCTCCCATTTCTGGATTACGTCAGAAGGTGTATTTGGGGTCGCCTTAGGCGTTGCTACCGATTTCGTATTTTTATTTGTTCTTTTTGGTGCATTGCTTGATCGCGCTGGTGCAGGCAGTTACTTTATTCAAGTTGCCTTTTCACTGCTAGGGCACTTGAAAGGCGGTCCTGCCAAAGCAGCTGTCGTTTCTTCTGGTTTAAGTGGCATTGTCTCCGGTTCATCTATTGCCAATGTGGTAACTACCGGTACCTTCACTATTCCCTTGATGAAACGAGTCGGCTTCCCGGCCAGCAAAGCTGGTGCAATTGAAGTGGCTGCTTCTACTAATGGTCAGCTTACACCACCAGTTATGGGGGCCGCAGCCTTTTTGATGGTGGAGTATGTAGGTATTGATTATATAGAAGTCATCAAGCATGCTATTTTGCCTGCATTAATTTCTTATATTGCCCTGTTTTACATTGTTCACCTTGAAGCACTGAAAGCCGGCATGGAAGGGTTACCAAGACCTTACAAACCAACCCTCGTGCAATCACTGCTGACGTTTATAGGTACCATTCTTGGTCTGTGTGTACTAAGCCTGATTGTGTACTATGGCATTGGCTGGTCTAAGTCATTACTGGGTGATGCAGCTATCTGGGTCATTGGGGCTATCACATTTATTGCTTATGTCGCACTAGTGGCTTATTCCACTAAATACCCCGCCCCTCATTTAGACAACCCAGATCAGGATGTCATTGAAATGCCGCCTGTTGGCCCTACTGTCAAAAGCGGCCTGTACTTTCTATTACCTATAGTGATTTTGGTTTGGTGCTTAACTGTTGAGCGTTTATCTGCCTCTTTATCTGCTTTTTGGGCAACCGTCTTTATGATTTTTATAGTGGTTACCCACCGGCCAATGAAGGTATTTTTTGCTCACAAGCGCGAAGCAAAAGCATCATCTGCAGCCACCAATGCTAGTAATTACGCTAAAGAGCTTCGAGAGAATACCAAGCTTGGCTTTAGCGACTTAATGCTTGGCTTTGCAACTGGTGCACGCAACATGATCGGCATTGGTGTGGCGACTGCAGCAGCAGGTATTATCGTAGGTGTTGTAACCTTAACCGGTATTGGTCAAAAGCTAACTGAGGTGATTGGGTTACTTTCTCAAGGTAGCATTTTATTAGTACTGATATTTACTGCCATTATTAGCCTTATATTAGGTATGGGCTTGCCTACAACCGCCAACTATATTGTTGTATCAAGCTTAATGGCACCTGTCATTGTGTCCTTAGGTGCTGAAAACGGCTTAATTGTGCCACTGATTGCTGTGCACTTATTTGTGTTCTATTTTGGGATATTAGCTGATGATACACCTCCTGTAGGGCTTGCAGCTTATGCAGCAGCAGCTATTGCCCAAAGCGATCCAATTAAAACCGGTATTCAAGGTTTTATCTATGATATTCGCACCGCTATCCTGCCCTTTATGTTTATTTTTAACACACAATTGTTGTTAATAGACATTGGCGGTCCATTGGATCTGACACTGGTTATACTGAGCGCACTAGGGGCTATGCTGGTTTTCTCTGCCGCTACCCAAGGGTATTGGTTTGTGAAAAACCGTTGGTATGAAACCGTTGGTTTATTGCTGGTTGCCTTTACTTTGTTCCGCCCAGGCTTCTGGTGGGACTATCTCTACGAGCCAACTAACTTGATCCCTGCCAAAGAAATCTACCAAATGGCAGAGCAAGCAGGTGAAGGGAAAGACCTTCGACTGAGAGTCGGCGGTGAAACCATTGATGGCAAACATAAAGAAAAAACCGTTCTGTTACGTTTACCAAAAGGTGAAAGTGGTGAGGAAATGATTCGAGCCAGTGGTTTAGAACTACTCATTGACGACGAAAAAGGAACGGTTACGGTTGACTCAATTGATTTTAGCTCGGCTATTGGCAGACAAGGTGTCGACTTCGACTGGCAAATTATGCACATTGAGCAAGAAAATACTGAGCGACCAAATAAGCAGTGGATGTTTATCCCCGCATTGTTACTGCTCGGTGGTATTTTCTTAATGCAACGCCGCCGAAAACAGAATCAGCCAGCAACTGCTTAAACATTTTTCATAGCAGTAAATAAAACATGGCCAGACTTTGTTGCCCTCAAGCAATAAAGTCTGGCTTTTAAATGACACATGTCATTGCAGAAGTTTTTCTACTTTGACAATCTCACTACCCTCGTGAGTGAGGTGCCACTTGCATCAAACCGACAAAAAGGTAGTTTTTCAAGGTGTCCTATGTATAAAAATATCTTACTCCCTGTCGACTTAAATGAAACTGCGCTAGCTCAAAAAGCAATCGATACCGCCATTTTCCTTGCCCAGTCGAATAATGCCACTTTACATCTGTTCACTGTAATTCCTGGCTTTAACATGCCAATCGTATCAAATCACTTTCCAACAGAAGTGATGCGAGAAGCATTAGCTGACTTAAAAGCTCGACTAAAAGAGTATGCAAAACAGCAACTACCAGAAGGGGTCAATTACGAAGTCGATGTAGCTGAAGGTAAAGCTTATAAAAAAATTCTTAAAAAAATCAGCCAAAGCGATATCGATCTGGTCGTCATTGCCACTCATAACAGCAAGCTAAATCACTTTTTCCTTGGCTCAGTAACTGCTAAAGTAGTAGAGCATTGCAACACTAGCATACTTGTTATTAAGTAATTACTTGCTTTTCATCTTTATCTAATAGAAACTACTGCCCTTGCTGCAAAAAGATAGCAGTAGTTTCTTCATAAAACACTTATGACTGCGCCCTAGTTGATAAGTATATTCCTCGTAAATACCCTCCTCTAATAACAACTTACTAGCTAAACTTACCTACGTTATAAGTACCCCTAGCATTCACGCCAAAGGATTTTTCGTATTAGTCCGGAGTGACAAAAGACTATCAGGCAGTACACTTATTAAGGGCAACTTTAGTAATTTAGCAATTAGATCAGGTAGAGTTATGTACGAGCATTTAAAAAGCATGGGCATTACAGCCATCGAAAATATCGATCGCTATAGCCTTCGTTCAGAAGCAGAATACGATATACTTAAAATTTACTACAAAAAAGAAAAAGGCTCATTATTTGCCCGTAGTGAAAAATTTAAGTACCCCCGCCAAAAGAAAACAGTATTGGTTGATAGCGGTACCCACAAATATAAAGATGTCACAGAAATTTCGCCTATTTTAAGGCATGTTGTTGATGAATTAGATCAAGTCACCAAGCATGACAAAGAAATAATTGATCACAAGAAGAAAATTCTTCAAGACTTAAAACACCTAGAAAAGGTCGTTAGCAATAAAATCACCGAAATCGAAGAGCAGCTTAAACACCTGTAACTACACATTTTGGTAATATTATTCAGATCTTTTTGCGCAAGACACCGGCTTAGCCACTAAGCGGGTGTCATTGTTTCTCAGAAAACCCTTTTAGTGGAAACAACTCCAACTGCTCAACAGGGTTCCTTTCATACAAGTCAATTAAACCTACCCCAATACCCAGCAACCTTACTGGCTTTTTACCTCTTTGAAATGCACTAGAGAATAGTCTTTGATAATCACCAACAGTGAGCACTTCTTGTATAGATTGAGGCTGACAAGCTTCTGCTAATGTGGTTTGAGTAAAATCATGAAACTTAACCTTTACTAGTCGTTTACCAATGGCATACCCCTCTTCCAGCTTAGGAACCAGCCTTACTTCTAAGTCTGCCAGTAATGCTGGAATCTGTGTCTGGATGGCTGACCAATCGACTAGATCATCAGGATAAGTGTGCTCTATGCTGAGTGACTTACGCCGTCTAACAGACTGCACTTGCCGGTGATCAATCCCTTGCGCTAGTTCATATAAACGCTCACCAAATACACCAAACTTATTAATTAACGTATCCAGCGAAAACTGTTGCAAATCTCCACAAGTTGCAATTCCCATTGTACTCAACTTTGTTGCTGTCACTTTACCTACCCCATATATTTTATTCACTGGCAGTTTTAAAACAAACTCAGCTACTTGGTTTGGTGCAATAACAAACAAGCCATTCGGCTTACGCCAATCACTGGCAATTTTGGCTAAAAACTTATTGGGTGCGACCCCTGCCGAGATTGTAATATGTTGCGTGTCGTACACTCGCTGGCGAATTTCTTCTGCAATCAGTGTGGCACTGCCTTTACAATAAGTGCTATTGGACACATCTAAAAATGCCTCATCTAACGAGAGGGGCTCAACTAAGTCGGTATACTCATGAAAAATTGCCTGAATAGAGCCAGATATCTCACGATAATACGACATTCGTGGTTTTATAATAATCAGCTCAGGGCACAGTTTTTTCGCATAGGCAGAGGCAATTGCTGAACGCACCCCATATTGGCGCGCCTCATAATTACAGGTTGCAATGACCCCTCGTTTCTCTGGAGCCCCACCGACAGCAACTGGCTTTCCTGTGAGTCGCGGATTATCTCTTACCTCTATAGCGGCAAAAAAACAATCACAATCTAAATGAATAATTTTCCGTTGCACTACACTTGTTACCAGCTGATAGGTTTCCGATAAGCTGTTGCAAAGTCAAACCAATACCCACTACTATCTATTTTCTAAAATAAAACGCATAATGCCTTTAAAAGGGCCACCCTGATAGTTGTTAGGGGTGCCCTAAAGTCTATAAGTAGTAACCTTTGTATATTAAGCTTACCATAGCAAAACTCACTACCCATGGACTAACTGGCGATAGGACACGATATTAGAGGTAAGAAGGATGATAACTCCTTATACAATTGCCATTGCAGATGACCATCCTTTATTCAGGTCTGCGTTAAAGCAAGCCTTAAGCCAAGGTTTTCCAGAGGCAAAATTACTAGAAGCAGACTCAATGTTAAGCCTGCAAACATTAGTGCGCCAATGTCAAAATTTAGATTTAATTTTATTAGACTTGATGATGCCTGGCGCTGATGGTTTGTCAGGACTTATTTATTTGCGCAGCCACCACCCTGCCATTCCTATTGCTGTTGTCTCTGCATCCGAGGATCACAGTGTTATCCAACAAGTAATGAACCAAGGAGCTGCAGGGTTTATTCCCAAGTCAGCGCCCTTACCTTTGATTAATAAAGCCCTGACTTGTATTTTTAATGGCGAAATATGGCTTCCTGAGCAATACACCAACCAGCCCACTAACACTAATCCAGAGCTACATAACTTAACAGATAAGCTCGCCTCCCTCACTCCTCAGCAATATCGAGTGCTGATAATGATGACAGAGGGTTTATTGAACAAACAAATTGCTTTTGATCTAGGGGTTTCTGAAGCGACTATTAAAGCCCATGCTACTGCTATTTTTAAAAAGCTAAATGTTCGTAATCGCACCCAAGCCGTCATTTTAATGAAGCAACTGGCAATCAAACTACCTGAACTTAATACTGCAAATGCCTCCTAACGGGGGCATTTAAGTCTGCTGGTTTCAGTCTACGGTCAGTGCTGCTTCTGCTTCCATCAATTGTTTAGCCATTAAAGCACGAAGTGCCGCAGGTTTAACCGGTTTAGCTAAATAACCAATCCCTTTACTTTTTGTCCGCTGTATCACGCCTTCATCATTATCAGCCGTAATCAAAATAGCAGGAATAGCTTGTTGATAGTGTTCCCACAACTTATCCACGACTTTCAAACCGTTAGTGGAATCTGCCAAATGGTAGTCAACTAAAATCAGGTCAGGTGCAAAGTCAGATTCACTTTCCAGCTCTTCTTGTAACAGTGGCCAGTTAGGTGCTGCAACTGTCTTCAAGCCCCACTTTTCTAATAGCCCCATCATTCCTTCTAAAATTAATAAGTCATTATCAACACAAATGACTTGCTTACCTGCCAATGTATTAGCCCAATTATTAGGAGAAGTGCTTTGAGAAGGCAAAGTAGTAACACATTGAGCTTGTATTGGCACTTCAACTGTAAATACAGTGCCTTTATTAACCCATGAGTCTACAGATAAATTATGCTCTAACACTGTAGCAATTCTTTTTGCAATCGCTAAGCCTAGCCCTAAGCCTTCTGCCTGTTCATGCTGTTGGTGATTAAGCTGCTTAAACTCTTCAAAAATAATATCCCGCTGATGATCTGCAATACCCACCCCATTATCCCATACTTGTAAGCTGAGCATTGCACCCTGTCGTCTCGCACCAAGCAGTACGCGGCCTCGGGAGTAACGAAAAGCATTGGTTAAATAGTTCTGCAACACCCGTCGTAATAGTCGTTTATCACTGTAAATACAACTGTGACAAACAACAACCGTAAAATCTATCTGCTTTTCTTGCGCCATTGCAGAAAACTCGATGGTTAACTCCTGAAATAACTCAGCCAAACTAAACACGTTTTTGTTAGCTGTTGTTACCCCCGCATCCAGTTTTGAAATATCCAACAAGTCATATAAAATACCTTCTGCACTTTTTAACGCACTATCCAAATGATTCGCTGTTTGCTCATATTCAGTGTCTTTTAACTGTTGAGTTAACATAGCAGCAAATAGACGAGCTGCATTTAAAGGCTGCATTAAGTCATGGCTGGCTGCGGCTAAAAACCGTGTTTTACTATGATTAGCTTGTTCTGCTTCTGCTTTAGCCTGCATTAGGGCAAGATTAAGTTTAGATAATTCCTCTGTGCGCTGTTGTACTCTTATTTCCAGTGACTCATTGGTTTCCTTTAATACCTGCTCTGCACGTCGGAAAGGTGTAATATCCGTATAAGTAGAAACAAATCCGCCACCAAACAATGGATTGATTTGCACCTCTATTACAGTGCCATTATCCCAGCACAATTCAATTCGATGAGGGAGCCCCTTCTTAAAGTAGTTCAGTCGGCTGATCAGATAATCTTCTACTTCCACAGGGCCGCATAACCCTCTAGCAGCATTATAACGAATAACCTCTGCAACTGATTTACCCACATGAATAAAGCTTTCTGGGTAATCAAAAATTTCTAAATAACGACTGTTCCAGACTACTAAACACAGGTCTTTATCAAGCACGGTAATACCTTGGCTGATATTCTCTATGGCCACATGCAACATTTCCCGACTAAAGTGAATGGCTGCAGAGGCTTCATCTACAATCATTGCTACATCAGATAAATAAATATGTTGTCGCTTAGTGGCCAAATCGAGAATTAAGCGTGCAGTGGCAGAACCAATGTAACTGGCTAGCAGTCGTTCAGTATGGGCAACCAGCTCTACAGAGGCTGGATGGCTTAAGCTCAATTTTTCATGATTAATAGCTTCAAAAAACTGAAAACTGGCATTTGCTTTTTCTTCTCCAACAAACCGTGCAGCTAATGCCAATAAATCACTAGAGCTGACTTTACTGGTTTGCATTTTTGGAGGCAGCCACTTGTTTGTATTTTGTTCTAGCAAACAGAGTGGTGAATGTATGCGCTCACTGACAACAGATATAGAAAACCATGACCCTAATAAAAAGCCAAATAAATTCACCATTAAACTCACTAAAATGCCATGATTTAATGGATCTAAAGAGGAATAAAATAAAAACTGATCAGGGTCCAACCAAGTATGCTGCACCAATTCAAGCCACCAATGAGTCTCCGCGGTGCTCCCCTGCCTCAAAAACAATGGTAAAATTAAGGTATAAAACCAGGTCAATGCTCCCAATGACAAACCAATAATGACACCCTTTTTATTTGCTTTATGCCAATAAATGATGCCAATCAATGCTGGAGCCAACTGACCTATCCCAGCGAGAGAAATTAATCCAATGGATGCTAACGTTTCTACTTTGCCCAGTGAAATTTGAAATATAAAAGCCAACAACAAAATAAGTACGATTGCCACACGCCGGGTATTAAGCAATAAACGATTCATTGCCAGTGGCTGATGCTGGTTATTCACTCGGCTACGTAATACTTGATTTCGCAACAACAGAGGATTAACCAAGTCATTACTTATCATGGTACTTAACGCAATGGTTGCCATAATAACCATACTAATGGCAGCAGAGGAGCCACCTATGAAGCCTACCAACGACAGTTGCTCATAACCTAATGCCATTGGCAAGCTAATGAGAAATGTATCCGGCGATACTTGACCATCAAAGTACATTGCTCCCGTTAACGCTAACGGGATAATAAACAGTGGAAATAAACATAAATATAGTGGAAACAGCCAACGCGCTCGACGCAAGTCCTGATCAGAAGTATGCTCAACCACCATTACATGAAACTGCTTTGGCAAACAAATGATAGCAACCATTGCTAATAAAACATGACTAGTAAAGGTGACAGGATTAGTTGTTTGTTGAAATAAGTCAGATGTCACCTGGTGAGTTTTAGCCAGTTGCCATACTTCGCTCACGCCTCCATAAATAGAATAGGTAATCACGCCACCCACTAATAAAAAAGCAACCAACTTTAAAATAGACTCGAAAGCAATCGCCACCATCATTCCTGGATGATGTTCAGTCACATCCAGCTGCCGTGTGCCAAATAAAATGGTAAAAATTGCCAGCATAATGGTGATAATTAAAGCCGTTTGGGTTCCCGCTAGATTTTCTGAAGAAGCATGGGCAGTTCCTTCCGTTAAAATCGTATAACCCATCACTATCGACTTTAGTTGCATAGCAATATAAGGCAGGATACTCATCACTGCGAGAAGTGTAACCATTACAGCCAGTGATCTGGACTTGCCGTATCTCAAAGCAATAAAATCGGCAATGGTTGTAATATTTTCAGTTTTGGAAACAGCAATAATTTTTGCGAGTAATGAGTAACCCAAGCAAAAAACTAGAATTGGTCCCAAGTATAATGGTAAAAAAGACCATAAACTCTCTGCGGCTTGCCCTACTGCACCATAAAAACTCCAGGAACTACAGTACACAGCTAAAGACAGGCTATACACCAGCCAACGGTTTTTTGGCCAATGCCTAAACTTACTGTCGCCTAAGTAGGCAATAAAGAATATAAACGACACATATAAAATCGTTATGGTAGCTAGCGACCATCCGGAAATCATTTTCTTAACTATCAGGCTTAAACATGGCCAATATACATAACACAGCTATCTAACAAATCCCAGTAGGTAATAGTCTAACGGGTGCTGATACTTATTTATCGGAGGCACTTGATTCCCATCAGAGTCGGCAAGCTGTTACACTTGTCATCTACCACTTGCGCAACAGTAATTACTCACAATCAATGAAAACGCTTGAACAACTCATCTCATTAAACAAACAAATTCGTGCCATTGGGTTCGATGACGCTCCTTTTGGTAAACACCCACATGAGCAGGTGAATATCAGTGGCATCATCTGCAACAATACACGTTTTGAAGGTATGCTATGGCAAACCATTACCCGCGATGGTTTTGATTCAACTGAAGTTCTAATTGATTGCATAAAAGCGAGTAAATTTTACCCACAAATCAATGTTGTTTTGCTAGATGGTATTGCCTTTGGTGGCTTTAATATTATCGACTTACCTCGTTTAGCCAATGAGCTTGAACGTCCCTGTATTGCTGTAATGAGAAAACAGCCAGACTTAGTGGCAATTAAACAAGCACTACAGAATCTATCTAACTATGAGACACGCTGGCAGCTAATCCAAAACGCTGGAGCAATTCATGCCGTAGCGCCTTTTTATTTTCAAGTACAGGGTACTACGCCAGATACAGCAGCACACGCTTTAGCTAAATTGACAGATCAAGGGCATGTACCTGAAGCGCTACGAATTGCACATTTAATAGGGGCAGCAATAAAAACTGGGGAAAGTAGCCGCCGTGCTTAAGCCATAACGGCGCTACTTTTTTACCATTATTACCAACTGTCGGCTAATGAACAATTTCTTGCTGGCAGCAATATTGATTAATTGCCTGTACGGTTTTCCTGCTAGTTTCAATCAAAGCTGATAAAGTAGCCTCACTCGGTAACTGCTCATCTCTTAACTGATGCTCAATAATAGACGTTACCTGTTGTAATTGTATTGCAGAAAGGTTTGCAGCAACACCTTTCAATGAGTGAGCATCATCTACGGCTTCAGATAAAGCATTAGCGTGGATATTATCAACAATTTTTTCAGCCACTTGCGCATAATCAGCAGTAAACATTTTCAGTAGATTGCAATACATGCCTTGATCACCTGCCAGCCGACTAATCGCATCTTCTACATCAATCAGTGGATATAACTCACCAATTTCGATACTTGAGCTACTAAAATAGGTTTCAGCTGTAGGGCTGTTCTTACCACTATTTTGACTATGGTGCTTATCATGACTAAGGGCTGGCTGTGGCTTTGTTTGAAATACAACGGCTAACTGCTTTTTCAACACTTCCAATAATTGATCTTTTTTTATTGGTTTAGACAAATAATCATTCATGCCCGCAGCTAAACAGCGTTCTCTATCACCTTTCATTGCATTAGCAGTCATTGCAATAATAGGTAGCGAACCAGAACAATGCTCTTGACGTATTTTTTGAGTAGCCTCATAGCCATCCATCACTGGCATTTGTACATCCATAAGTACTACATCAAATGATTCCTTTTCTAACGCTGTAACTGCCTGTTGACCATTGAAAGCAAAAGATAATGCTACACCAGTATCATTTAAAAACTCTTTTACCAATAACTGGTTAATTTTATTATCTTCAACTAATAATACTCTTATGCCTTGCAAGTTTTTCATTTGTTTGGCTTTTGGCTGACTTAATTGTGCTTTAGGGGATAAGCCAATCGCTTGAGTAATGGATTGCCAAAGTCCATAAGTAGTGAAGGGTTTCACCAAAAAATCCTTTGCGCCTACTTGTGCAGCCTGTTGATGCACTTTTTCATTACCAAAGGCGGTTATAACCACAACGGGTAACCGCTGAAAAACTGGAATTAACCGTAAATGCTTAACCAGCTCAATGCCATTCATTTCTGGCATACACCAATCAATAATCAGTAAATCACACATTGGCTGTTTAACCAAATAAGTCAAGGCAGCTGCCGCAGAGTTAAATGTTATGACATCTGCTTTTGTTGACTTTAACATATGCTCCACAACCCCAGTAACCAAAGGATTGTCATCTACCAGAACAATATGTTTATCTGATAATTTCGGCGCTAATTCACTGATTACTTTTGTCACCTCCATCTCTAATGGTAAATAAAAACTAAACTCGCTCCCCTTACCAGGCTCACTAGTTACACTAATCGATCCCCCCATTAACTCAACTAGCCTTTTACAGATACTTAGACCTAACCCCGTTCCGCCAAATTGACGGGTAGTGGAACTATCGGCTTGAGCAAACGCTTGAAATAGCTTATGTTGCTTATCTAGCGGAATACCTACTCCAGTATCACTAACAGAAAACTGGAAATAAGCGCTATTTTCATTACTATATTTATCGTTTTGGTTTTCCTTATCATGTATTGGTTTAGTATATTTTTCTATTTTAACAACTACTTGTCCTTGATCAGTAAACTTAATCGCATTACTAACTAAATTGATGAGTACTTGGTTTAACCTTAAAGGATCGCCAATCAGCTGATGAGATAAATCTGTTTTATCATTAACGATCATTTCAATTTGTTTTTCCTCACACCGACGAGCAAACATATTACATAAAATATCTAGTTGTTTAGTTAAGTCAAAAGGAACTTGATCAATTTCTAGCTTACCTGCTTCAATCTTAGAAAAATCCAAAATATCATTAATAATAAGCAATAATGACTCTGCAGATATTTTTATTTTCCGTATAAAGTCGACCTGTTTTTCATTCAGCCTGGTCTGCAAAATTAACTCTGTAAAACCAAGAATAGCATTCATTGGCGTTCGTATTTCATGACTCATGTTGGCTAAAAAATGGCTTTTTGCCTCAGTAGCGGCTTCTGCTTGAAAGCTTTTTTGTGCCAGCTCACGATTTTTCCGTAAAATAATCAATAACACTAACGTTAATATGGCAACAATAAATGCACTGACTATTATTGTTTCTAAACGCTGATAGTATTGTAGGTTTTCATCATGGTAACTCAGAATTTGATCTAACAAATTCATCATCGAATTATTTTTCAACTTAACTAATTGAGCTTCTTGTAACTCTAAATTTTCAAGCAAAAAACCCGTATAAGAAGCCATTTGCCACAAGCGATTGGATAATGAACGAAATGCTGGCTCATCCGCAGAGCGGGTTAAAAATTGAGTCACCTGTTGTGCTTGCTGCTTAGCTGCAGGCATTAAACGTAACTGGTATAATAATAAGCTACTTGAAAGCTGAACAATATAGGGTGCCAGCTGTTTATGGCCTTTGAGTTGGGTACTTAACTGAGAGTATTGTAAAAACGCCTGGTCAATATCAAGCTTCAAATTATGAAAACGCTTATATTGCTCTAAAAACTCATAGCTAGCTGTTAAAAATTGCTGGTGCTTGGCTTTATCATGCCATTGATCTAAATCATTTACATGCAGCTGATATTGGCTAATGACCTCCTGCAGTTCCTGCAACTGCCGACTTTGGCTATTAATATTACGCTGTTGCTTGGGTGATAGTTGAAGATCTTGAGCCATTAACAAACTCATTTTTCGTTCAACCTGCATTAATAAATCAGCATGCAAGTTGTTTTCATAGCCCAGTCGATGTTTAAACCAGTAGCCAGCCCCTAATGCAATGAACAAACTGACAAGGGCGATATATCCAATCTTATTATTCATAACCTCTTGCTCTATCCATGAGCCCTTCTATCCTTGACCACTTTCCATTTTATACCCTTCGCTTTGGCTATATACAAACTGTGATATGGAACGTCTAAAATAACAACATACTCTATAAATCTAGTGTATTAGTACTAACACCTCACAACTGTTTATTTGCCAAGCAATTTTTTTGTCACAACAGCATTCGTTGACATTTAGCTGTAATGCCTATAGTATAGCTGCCAAATTGATGCGGGGTGGAGCAGTCTGGTAGCTCGTCGGGCTCATAACCCGAAGGTCGTTGGTTCGAATCCAGCCCCCGCTACCATTTAAGTATAAAGCTATCCTATAACGGATGGCTTTTTTTGTTGATAAAAACTTACTCTGTTTTCTTCCCTCTCTTAATTAAAGCTCTTAGATACCTCTAGTTCTTAGATAGTTTTACCGCTTAGCTAGCTTTAATAAAGTCAGTTACATTTCATCACTTAAGTTACATTTGTACTTATCTAAGAACGATACAATCCACTTTAACCACAACTAAGAATTAATACCTACAGCTAGTGGTCCAAATATTCATCATTTATTCAAAAAAGATTGACATTAACATCACCAACCAATATAGTTCGCACCCTCACAGCGTTGGTGCGGGGTGGAGCAGTCTGGTAGCTCGTCGGGCTCATAACCCGAAGGTCGTTGGTTCGAATCCAGCCCCCGCTACCATT